>CAYVOE010000791.1:0-1508 GCA_964452795.1 uncultured Nitrospiraceae bacterium | reverse complement strand
CGGGCCGTCTCGGCGTGGTAGGTGTCCACGGACAGGGGCACCCCCAGGCCGCTCGCCCCTTCCAGCACCGGCAGGATCCGGTCGAGCTCCACCCGGGCGGGCAGAGGTTCGGCCCCGGGACGGGAGGATTCGCCCCCGATGTCGAGGATATCCGCTCCTTCGGCCACCAGGGTGCGGGCCCGTTCCAAGGCAAACGCCGGACTCGCAAATCGACCTCCGTCGAAGAACGAGTCCGGCGTGGTGTTCAATATACCCATGATCCGGGGTGCGCCGACGACCGAGGCTTCGAGGGCCTGCGGCGCCGCCGCGCCCGGAGAGGCGGGCTCCATCGATCAGGCCGTGCCGGGGACCACGTCGCCCGGTCCCATCGGCTCGACGTCCGGCGTCTCGGGCGTCGGTGACGGCGCCACGGTGACGGGACGTTTCGGCGTGATGTCCTTCTCCTTCTCGCGCCGCGAGGGGAGCAGGTCCTTGCCGCCGACTTTGGCGATGATCTCGTCGATCTCGCGGGCCTCGAGGGTTTCCTTCTCGAAGAGCTGTTCCGCCAGGGCCCGCAGCACCTTTTCGTGCTTCCGGCAGATTTCCTTGGCGTCGGCATAGGCCTCGTCGAGGAAAGTGTGGATGGTCTTGTCCACGGCCGCGGCGGTCTCTTCGCTGAAGTCGCGCTCGCGCACGAAGTCGCGTCCCAGGAACACCTCGGTGTTGTGACCGAAGGAGATGGGTCCCAGGTCGCTCATGCCCCACTGGCACACCATGGCGTGGGCCATGTCGGTGGCCACCTTGAGGTCGTTGGAGGCCCCGCTGGTGAACTCGCCGAAAACGAGGTCTTCGGCCGCGCGGCCGCCCATCATCACCCGCAACTGGGCCAGGCAGAACGACTTGGACAGGTTGTGGCGGTCTTCCGCCGGCAGCATGCTGGTCAGGCCCAGCGACGGCCCCCGCGGCACGATGGTCACCTTGTGGACCGGGTCCGCATCGGGCAGGAGCCGGCCCACGATCACGTGGCCCGCCTCGTGATAGGCCGTGGTCAACTTCTCTTTGGCGCTCAGCACCAGGCTCCGCCGCTCCGGACCCATAAGCACCCGGTCCTTGGCGTCTTCGAAGTCCTGCATGGTGACCTTTTCCTGGTCCCGCCGGGCCGCCAGCAGGGCCGCTTCGTTCACCATGTTGGCCAGATCGGCGCCCGAGAAGCCCGAAGTGCCCCGAGCCAGGGTCTCGATGGAGACCGAATCGTCTACGGGCACGCCTTTATTACGGATATGGATGCCGAGGATGGCTTCCCGGCCCTTGATGTCGGGATTGGCCACCACGATCTGCCGGTCGAAGCGGCCGGGCCGCAGCAGGGCGCGGTCCAGCACGTCGGGGCGGTTCGTGGCCGCCATGAGGATCACGCCTTCGCTGGTGTTGAACCCGTCCATCTCGACCAGGAGCTGGTTGAGGGTCTGTTCGCGCTCGTCGTGGCCGCCGCCCAGACCGGCACCGCGCTGACGGCCCACGGCGTCGATTTC
>CAYVOE010000790.1:0-1519 GCA_964452795.1 uncultured Nitrospiraceae bacterium | reverse complement strand
GGCATAATGCCATGAAGGAGATCTGTCCCTCATGCTGCTGACAATCACCGATACCCACCCGCCGGCGACCGACCTGGGATACCTGCTGCACAAACATCCCGAGCGGCTTCATACGTTCGAGCTGTCCTTCGGGCAGGCCCACGTGTTCTATCCCGAGGCGCGGGAAGACCGGTGCACGGCGGCGCTCCTGCTCGACGTGGACCCCGTGGGACTGGTTCGCGGCAAGGCGGGCGCGCGGGACGGCGGCACCCTGGACCAGTATGTAAACGACCGGCCCTACGTGGCGTCGTCCCTGCTCAGCGTGGCCCTCGGGCGCGCGTTTTCGACGGCTTTGTCCGGCCGCAGCGCGGAGCGTCCGGAGCGGGCCGCCGCGACGCTGCCGTTCGAGGCGATGCTGTCGGCGGTGCCGTGCCGTGGCGGGGCGGACTTCCTGCGGGCGCTGTTCGAACCGCTGGGCTACGAGGTCGAGGCCGACGCTCACCCCCTCGACGAACGATTTCCGGAGTGGGGGATGAGCCCCTACTTCACCGTGCGGCTCCGAGGCACGGTCCGGTTGCGCGACCTGCTCGCCCACCTCTACGTGCTGATACCGGTCCTGGACGAGGAAAAGCATTACTGGGTGGGCGAGGACGAGGTGGAGAAGCTCCTTCGCCGGGGCGAGGGATGGCTGTCCGAGCACCCGCTGCGCGACGAGATCACCCATCGGTACCTGCGCCGACAGTGGCGCCTCACGCGGTTGGCGCTGGACCGGCTGGCGGAGGATCGGCCCGATCCCGACCGGGTCGAAGAGGCGCGCGACCGCGAGGAGGAGTCCCTCGAACGGCCCCTGCGACTCGATGAACAGCGTCACGACGCGGTGGCCCGGGCCCTGATAGCGTCGGGTGCGCGGCGGGTCATCGACCTGGGCTGTGGCGAGGGCAAGCTCCTCGAGCGCCTGATCCGGGAACCGCAAATCGAGGCGCTGGCGGGGATGGACGTGTCCATGCGGGCCCTGGGCCGCGCCCGCGACCGGCTGGACGCATTGAACCTGCCGCTTCATGCCCGCGACCGGGTCACCCTGTTTCAGGGTTCGTTGATGTATCGCGACGCCCGCATCGCCGGGTACGACGGGGCCGCCGTGATCGAGGTCATCGAACACCTCGACCCTCCGCGCCTGGCGGCCTTCGAACGAATCCTGTTCGAGCAGGCGCGGCCCGCTACGGTGGCGCTGACGACGCCGAACCGCGAGTACAACGCCCTGTTTCCGAGCCTCCCGGCGGGGACATTCCGGCACGGCGACCACCGGTTCGAATGGACGCGGTCGGAGCTGGTGGCCTGGGCGGAGGCGGTGGCAAAACGGTACGGTTATACGGTCCGCTACGAGGCCATCGGACCGGAGCATCCCGATTACGGACCGCCGACCCAGATGGCGGTCTTCACGCGCACCCGCTCGGAGAAAAACCCGAACGCCCGGGGATCGAAACAGGCGCATGGCTGAGAAGATACTCAAAATCCCGAATCTGTCGCTGGTTCTGCTCAT
>CAYVOE010000789.1:0-1521 GCA_964452795.1 uncultured Nitrospiraceae bacterium | reverse complement strand
AGGAGGTCGGGGGGCGATATCCGCCCCGGCGGGACGACAGGGAACCTCGACGTTCGCCTGAGGATCTCGCCCTACTTCCGGCGCGTCCGCCAATCCAAACTCCAGAATCGAAAACCCGGGACTCCGTTCACGCCCCCAGTTGCTTCTCGATATCCTTCAAAGCTTCTTCGCGCTGCTCCGGAGTCGATTCCGCCTCGGTCGGTCCCAGCGTCTTCTCCTGAGGCTCAACCCCGGCGGTCTCCGGGGTCTTCAAACCCATTTCCACCTCGAACTGCTGGAGCAGGTCCTCGGCCTGAGACTCCTCCATGCGTTTCTCGGCCTCGATCTCGGCGATGCCCTGGCTCGAGAGGTCCGAGGCGACCCGCACTTTGGCCCGATTGACGTCGATCTTGTCCTGGATCATGTTCTCGAGCTGGCCGAAGTCCGTGGTGACGTCGAAATCGAAGCTCTGGGCCAGCTTGGCCATCTCCGCCTCCGCGCTGCTCATCTTGAGCTCCGCGTCGTACTTGCGGATCTTCATCTGGACGTCGTTGAGCTTCCGGGTGGCGTGGCGAATCTTGGTGAGGTAGTTCTGGTAGCTGTCGTCGTGGAGCTTGAGCTGGGCCTGGTTCTCTTCGAGCTCGGTCTGGGCCCGTTTCAGCTCCAGCGCGAACTTCCCGGCCGTGGCGCGGTCGTTGACCTTGAGGTAACTCTTGATCTTGTTCTTGAGGTCCTCGACGTCCTTCTCGTTCGCCTTGACCTGACGCGTCACCCGCTCGACGAGGGTCCGATACTGCTCGAGGCCGAGCCGGCCTTCCTTGAGCTGTTCGACGGCGTTGTCGTATTCCAGTTGCATCAGGGCGATGGGATCGGCCTGCCAGAATACGTTGGCCAGCTTGTTGACTTGCGACATCAGGACCCGCCAGAACTTCCCGAGCATACGTCACCTCCCCTCGCAGGACCGGTTTGGAGACAACCTGCGTCCGGGCCCCCGAGTCCGCTTTAGCCGCCCGTGCGGCTTCATCGCAACCACGTAACCTTCGAATGAAAATGGTAAACGCGCGCCCCGGCTTCGTTCAAGGACCGATTCGCTGTCTTCAGACGGCCCGGGTTCCCGTGATTTCCGGCGCCACGCCCCTCGAGGCCCCCGGCTCCGGCCCGAACCAATCTGTTGACAGCCGGGGACCCATCGCGTACCCTGGAGTATGGTACCCTTGACGACGTCATCCGACCCTCACGGCCGCCCGCATTCCCATTCCTTCGGGCAGGACCGCCGCCGGCCCGGCGAGAACCGGACCCTGGCCGTCATCGCCCTCACCGGGACCGCCATGGTGGTCGAGATCGGCGCGGGGCTCGTCTTCGGCTCCATGGCCCTCCTCGCCGACGGCCTCCACATGGGCTCCCACACCGTGGCCCTCGGCATCAATGCCTTCGCCTACATCTACGCGCGGCGCCACGCCCACGACACCCGCTTCAGCTTCGGCACCGGCAAGGTGAACGCCCTTGGCGGCTATACGGGCGCGATCCTGCTCGTCGTGTTCG
>CAYVOE010000788.1:0-1530 GCA_964452795.1 uncultured Nitrospiraceae bacterium | reverse complement strand
GACGAAAAGCTCGGCGGAGGCCAGGGGACCGTTCGCGTTTCGGGCGATACCGGGGGCGTCGGCGATGAGGCGGACCTCCTCGCGCGTCAGGCCGCTGGTCATCTCGGCGTCGGCGCCGCTGCGCAATACAATGGCGACGTCGTCGGCGCCGGCGGTGGTCATGGCCGCCCGGAACCCTTCGGCGATGGACAAGACTCCCACGAAGACCGCCACGACGCCGGCGATTCCCACGATGGTGGCAAGGGCGGAACCCTTGCGTTCGGGCAAGGTGCGCAGGCTGTAGGCGGTCACGGAACCCACTTGCGAAAGCCAGTTCGTCACGCGTTTCTCCTCAACGCCACGGCAATCCGAAGCCGCATGGCCTGAAGGGCGGGGAAAAGTCCCGCGGCGATGCCCAGGGCCGCCACGACGACCGCTCCCGTCGCCAGATCTCTTTCGGGCACGTAGAACACGGGCAGCATGGACGGTACCGGGCTGCCGCCGAGGGTGATGAGCCACGCTGTCGCCAGGCCGGCCAGTCCGCCCAGGGCCGCGATGAGGCAGGATTCCGCCAGCACCAGGGCGAGGACGAGCCCGTTGGTGAAGCCCAGGGCCTTGAGCACGCCCAGCTCTTCGGTGCGTTCGCGCACGGCCTGGGCCATGGTGTTGCCCGTTACGAGCAGGATGGTGAAGAACACGGCGCTGAGGATGGCGATGAGGATGGCGCCGATGTTGCCCATCTGCTGGACAAAACTCTGGGCGAAAGCGCCTTCGGGCTCCGTCTTGGTCTCGTAGGGCGAATTGAGAAACTCCGCGTCGATGGCCTCGGCGATGGCGGGGGCGCTTTCCGGATCCGACACCTTGACCGTGTACCAGCCAACCAGCCCCTCGCCCTGGGCGCGGGCCTCGTCGAAATAGTCGTAGCGGAAGAAGAACGACGAGGTGTCGGTGTTTTTCTCGGCGCCGTCGTAGATGCCCACGATGTTGAATTCCCAGGGCTCGTCGCTGGCCCGAGGCCAGATGGGGGACGTGAGGGGGATGCGGTCGCCGATCTTCCAGCCGAATCGTTCGGCCAGGGTTCGGCCCACGATGGCGCCCGTGCGGGTCCGCAGCCACTCTTCCTTCTGGTCCTCGGGGATCACGTACTCCTTGTGAATCCGGAGGAATGGCTCGGGTTCGACGGGAAAACTGGCGAAGAAGTTGCGGGGCTCGTTCTGGTAGATGCCGTTGAACCAGGTCCAGTGGACCGTGTCTTCCACGCCCGGGATCCGCTTGATGCGCGGCCCGTATGTCATGGGAAGGCTCATGATGAGGGATACACGGTGCCGCGTGATGAGGCGGTCCGCCCCGGCCATGCTGACCCCGGCGGTGAAGGCCTCCTGAACGGCACACAACAGGCCGTAGAGGAGGAAGGCCACGAAGACCGAGAGGAGGGTCAGCACGGTGCGCAGCTTCTTGCGCTTGAGGTTGCTCCAGACGAGGTAGGCGTACCTCATTCGGGCTTCTCCATCGAGAGTCGGCCCTTGTCCAGGTAGACGGTGCGGGTGGTCT
>CAYVOE010000787.1:0-1533 GCA_964452795.1 uncultured Nitrospiraceae bacterium | reverse complement strand
GATGCGCACGGAACAACGTCGATGGCGGGACTGTTCCGCCCAGTTACCGACCTGCATCGCTGTCTATGTATCCCCTTCGGGGAATTCTCACAGGTGCCGGGTGATCTGTGAAGAGGCGCGTCGTTTGTCAGGCGGACGCGCTGCACAACAGATCGCCTTCGCGCAACGTCGGGGTGTGAATCAGAGGGGGACGACGTCGGTCCAGCGGACGGCGACGGCGCCGGACAGGGTGGCCCGTTCGTACCGCAACCGCAGGGCTTCAAAGGCCTCTACGGTGCGGATCTCGCGTTCCGGGTGCGACGGGCTCTGAATGACGAAATCGGCCTCGGGCGGGTAACAGGCCATCTCCACTTGGGGCAGATTGTCCGGGAACTCGGCGGGATCCACGTCCACGTTGTTGGGCACCTCGGCGGACTGGTACCGCAGGTCTATGCTCCACCGGACGATGTCGGTCTCGTTGGGCGTGGAGCAATGGGGTGTCAGGTTGGTCAGGAAGAGCACGCCCCCGCGCGGCACGGGCACGGTCACGGCCCCGTTGGGGAGCAGGTCCTCGTCGGGGATGATGAGGTAATCGGCGTTCCGACGGCGGCAATGGCGCAGGATGCCTCGCCGGTGCGCCCCGGGCAAGACCTGCAGGCAGCCGTTCTCCGGCGTGGCGTCGACGAGGGGGATCCAGCAGGTCACGATGAGGTGTCGGTCGCAGTGGGGCTGGAGGTAGCCCGAATCCTGGTGCCAGGGCACCACCCCGTCGGCCAGCCGGGGCACTTTCGGCCGGATCCGATACACGGAAGAACCGACAATTTCCGGTCCCACCAGGTCTTCCACCGCCGCCACCAGCTTGGGGTGCCGAAGCAGTCCGAACAGGGCGGGACCGCAGTGTCCGCCGCCGCCCTTCCCCATGAGGCGTCGCATGACGAGGCGGGCCGCGCCGGCATCGTCCTCGGCGATGCGGGCCAGTTGCCGCTCGAAGGGCTCATCGCTGTGGGGATCGGCGATTTCTCCCGCCGTCGCGGCGTCTCGGGCGAGTTCGTCCACGCGCGCGCCGATCTCGCGGCGGATCGGCTCGAGATCGTCCGGCCGGAAGATGTCGGGCACCCGGACATAGCCTTCTTCCCGAAACTGCGTTGCTTGCTCCGGCGAGAGTCGTTTCACGGCGGCCTCCTTCTTCCAGATGCGTGGGTGCAGGGCCCGTGTGCTGTGGGGACGAGGGTACTCCGCCACGGATACGCATGCAACCGGGGACATGCACCGAGGCGCCGGTGCTCTACTGAAGTATACCTGTATAGAAGGGGACATCTGCGTGCGCATTCAGGTGAACCATTGGACGGGGCCGTCGGGGTATTGACATCGGCCCACCCGTCGTAGGACAACGAGGACTGCGCTGGACGGGGGTGCGAGGCGGCCCCCTCCCGTCATTGCGAGGAGCGGCCCCCGTGGAACTCACTACGGGAGGAGGGGTTGCGTCGGCTTGGCCTATGCTGCCTGTGAGCGCCCCGACAGAGCGACGCGGCAATCTCACCTGAGCCTTTGACC
>CAYVOE010000786.1:0-1537 GCA_964452795.1 uncultured Nitrospiraceae bacterium | reverse complement strand
GATCACCGGCTCATGTGAGATTGCCGCGTCGCTTATGCCTGGGTACACATCGAAGCCATGGGCGCAACCACAGGCTGTTGCTCCGTCCGCCTGTACCCCCACAGGAGTCCGCTCCTCGCAATGACGGAGAGGGGCACCCTCACAGCCCTGTCCAGCGCAGTCTCCATTGTCCTACGTCGGGTAGGCTATCTCACATCCCCGTCCAGCGCAGTGCTAGCAGTCCTATGACCCGCAAGGCGGATGCCGGCGGCGGGAAGGTCGCGTCGAATGACTAACCTGTATCGCTGCGTATATATCCCCTTCGCAGAAAAGGACGGCAGCGGTGCGATCCTTGCCAACGTCGTTACAGGGCCAGGCAGCCCTGTTTCTCCACGGCACGAGGGGCCGTGCCTTCCAGGTTCAACAGCTCCTCTTTCCAATGGAGCCCGCACGAAAACCCGCCCAGCGATCCGTCTCCCGCCAGGAATCGGTGGCAGGGCACGATGATGGGAATCGGGTTGGACCCCAGGGCCTGACCCACCGCCCGGGCGGCGCTTCGGTCCCGGCCCATCCGTTCCGCCAGCCCGCCGTAGCTCGTCGTTTCACCCCAGGGTACGTGCCGCGCCGTCTCCCACACCTTCCGACGGAAGGGCGTGGCGCCGTCGAGGTCCAGAGGGATGTCGTTGAAGTCTTCCCGCTCGCCCGCGAAGTAGCGGTCGAGGGCGCGCCGCAGGGCCTCGGCCCAGGGCCGCGCCGTGGGAGGCAGGGGAGCCGTCTCGGGTTCGCTCGTGTCCTCGATGCGGGGCAGGTCGAGCGACCGGAGTCCGCGCTCGGAGAAGACACCTGCCACGGTGCCCCAGGGATGTCGATACAGGAAGTTAGGCCGATCCATTGTCGTCTCCTTCCAGAAGATTATACTGCGGTTGGTTCGACGGGCGAATGCGTGGTTCGCCGCTCCCACTCCTCCTGCCCATCCCGCCGGTCCCGTCATCATACCGGATCTTTTGATATAATGCAGGTTCTTCTCCCGCTTTGGCGGGGTTATCCCGGGGTACGGCGTGGGAATTGAACGATAGCGGTGGGCAACACGATCAGAGCAACGGTCATGGCGGCGTGCCTGCTGGCGGCGGGATGGACGGCCTCCGCCCAGCGGCTCATCGTCCAGACCTCGGCCCTGTCGACCCTGCGCGAATCCCATCGCGTCTACCTCCACAGCGTCGACATGACCCGCGGCGCCGCCCTGCCGGGTCCTTTGGCGGCGCCGGGACCGGCGGGAATCGGCCCCCTGCTGCTTACGCCCGATGCGCACGCGATCGTCGTCCTGTCGGGCGTTTCCGCATCGGAGCCGTCGGGTCTTTCGCCCCATCCCGCGGCCTACCTCTCGGCCTATTCGGCCGCACCGTTTCGTCCGCAGGGCGAAGCGCCGGGGATTCCGTTGCCCGACGGATACCCGTCGGCGGCCTGCTGGATAACGGACGCCGCAGGCGATTCGGCCCTGGCGGTCCTGTCCACGACCGTCGACGCGGCGGGTGTCGGACGGGGCCGCATCGGCATCCTA
>CAYVOE010000785.1:0-1548 GCA_964452795.1 uncultured Nitrospiraceae bacterium | reverse complement strand
TCGACTGTACCCCCACAGGATCCCGCTCCTCGCAATGACGGGTAGGGGCATGCTCGCAGCCCCGTCCGGCGCAGGCCTCGTAATCCTACGATGGGTGCAGGTGGATGTCGGTGGCGGGATGGCCTTGTCCTATGGTTGACCTGAATCGCTGCGTATGTATCCCCTTCGGGGAATTTTCCCTTGCGGACAGTGGATCCAGAAAGGACCGGTTGGTGGCGGGGCCGGGGCGCTGAGTGCGGATGGCTCCCCGGCGTCTCTCTAATTCCCGTCGCTTATGCCCCAAGGGAAACGCTGCGCTGTCAGGCGGTCGAGGATATCGGCCGTGGCATGGCGGCCTTCGGCGAATTCCGCACGCAGGAGGTCTTGCGCGCTCCTGAACGACTCGATTCCCGCCGAGTCGACGGCGTGAAAGATCAGTCGGTCGATGTCGGCCATCCCGGCGGCGAGGACCTGGAGCGCCGCCATCAGCAGCCGGTTGCCGCCGAAGGCTCCGCAGCCCCACCAACCCGTGTGCACCGCCGTGAGGGCATCTTCGCCCGTCGCGTCGGCCGTCTCCTGTCGGGCCGCCGCGAAGGCCGTGCAGGCGGTCACGAGAATGCTCCGGATCTCGTCGCGCTTATACGTGCCGAAGCCGCCGGAAGGCGCGGCCATGGCGACGATGTTCGAGACCGTCGGCGGAGCGACGGGCTTCGCGGCCGCCCGCACGACCTCGGCAGGGGCCACAGCGAAGCGGTTGCCGTAGAGGCCCTCCGGCCGCTCCGGGCTGGGGGCGGTATTCACGGCGACGCGGCGCTCGACGCCGCGGACCAGCACCGGCGTCGGCTCTCCGCCTTCGACGGTTACCGCCGGCTCGCCCCGAGCGAGCAAGGCTTCCCGGAGGCAGCCCAGGGCCGGGTGTTCCGCCGCCTGAATTTCGTCCTGGGCGAACAGGCCGGAGCCGTAGCCGAAGAACAGCTTGGGGTCGGCGAAGTTGACGTGCCATTCCAACGCAGGAGCGCCTTTCAGCGCCGGCTCGTAGTCGTACACATCGCCTCGGACTTCGACCGCCGTCCTCCCCGGGATCTCCACCGACTCGGGCAGGTCCCGGGCCGGCCACCGCGTGTAGACCACGGTCCCCTGAAAAGGCAGGCCGTCCTGTAGGGCCACGTCGTATACGACCCGTTTGTTTGCGTTTCCCAACCGCGGCGGATGCTTCGCCGCCAACTCCCCCGCTTCGAAGACCAGCCGCGCCAACGGCTCCCGGTTCACTTCCCTCTCCCTCCCCTTGCACAGAAACCGGATTCCTACCTGGAGTCGGATGGATCGTTATCGCCCTGTCGGAACCTTGGTACCGGTTTGCGTGCTCTGAAGAAGCGCCCCCAAAGAAAAAGGACTTGCATCGCTGCAAGTCCTTATGAATCTTGATGGTAGCGGGGGGGGGATTCGAACCCCCGACCTTTGGGTTATGAGCCCAACGAGCTACCAGACTGCTCCACCCCGCGTCATTTCTGTCTACGTCCGCTGAGTATAGCACCCAAAAACGCGGAATGCAAACTACTTACTAAACTT
>CAYVOE010000784.1:0-1549 GCA_964452795.1 uncultured Nitrospiraceae bacterium | reverse complement strand
TGTTTCTTCGTTCGCCTGTACCCCCACAGGGGTCCGCTCCTCGCAATGACGGGTAGGCGGTACCTCATGCACCCGTCGAGCGCAGTCCTCGCAGTTCTGCGTCGGGGAGGGGCAGGCTCACAGGCGCGTTGTGCGCAGTCCTCGTCGTCCTACGCGGGTAGTCCATCTCACAGGAGCCCTTTGGGCGCAGTCTTCGTCGTCCTACGACGGGGAGGTGCACTCACATGAGGCCGTTAAGCGCAGTCCTCGTAGCCCTATGCGGGGAGGTCATCTGACAGGAGCCCTTTGGGCGCAGGCCCCGTAGGGCTGTGCGGGGAGGCTATGGCGTATGGGCGCGATGGGCGCCGGCCTCGTAGGCTTGCGTGGGGGTTTATTCGTAGGCCTCGAGGGCCTGGAGCTCGCGGAGGCGGCCGAGGAGGGCTTCGTAGTCCTCGGGGTCGTCGACCTGGCGACGGGTGTTCTCGGGCAGGTAGCGCATGTCGCTGCACTCGGCGATGGCGGCGAGGGTCTGGAGCTCGTGGGCGGGCTCGCGGGAGCTGCGGAAGGTCTTGAGGACCTCGTCGATGAGGGGGGCGTCAACGGGCACCTGGCGGAGGAGGGATTCGCGGCGGACCCGCATGAGCACGCCTTCGATGTCGGCGCCGCTGAGGGGCGGCACGTCGTCGAGGTCGGGGAGGGCCTCGGCGGTGAGGTCGAGCCTCGCCTTGCGGGCCATGGCGAGGAACATGTCGCGCAGCTCGTCGGGCGTCTGAGGGTAGAAGAGGGGGATGTGCTCTTCGCAGCGTCCCTGGCGCTTGAGGTCCACGGGGAGCAGATCGGGCCGGCAGGTGAGGAGGAACCACACGATGCGGCCGCGGTATTCGGTGTTGCCCATCTGGGCGGCGATCTGGGCGAAGACGCGGGCGCTGGTGCCGCTGTCGCCGGAGGCGCCGCGGTTGCCGAGGGCGGCATCGGCCTCGTCGACGATGACCGCCACGGGACCCAGTTCGCGCACCACGGAGAGGATCTTTTCGAGGTTGGCCTCGGTTTCGCCCACGTACTTGCTGCGGAAGTTGCGGATGGTGACGCAGGGGATGCCGGCGCTGCCGGCGTAGCACAGGGCGAGGAAGGTCTTGCCGACGCCCACGGGCCCGCACAGGAGGTAGCCCATGGGCACGGCGTCGAGGCGGCCCTCGCGCATGAGGCGGGCGTCGTCGAGGAGGCGCTGTTTGGCGGCGGTGTGGCCGGCCACGGCGGAGAGGTCGAAGCGGGGCTGGACGAACTCGATGAGGCCCGGGCACTGAGCCTCCATGAGGCGCTTCTTGATCTCGGCAAGGCGGGCGTCGCCGGCGGCGGTTCGGGCGGGTGCGGCGTCGCGCGCCTTTTCGGCGTCGGGGGTTTTCTCGGCGCCTTCGGGCAGGGATTTCCCGTTGTCGCCGCGATCGGCCAGCCGCATGAGGCCCTCGAGGTTCACGAGGGTGAGGCCGGCGCTGAGCGTGGCCAGGCGGTCGGCTTCGTGGGCGTGCTGGGGGAAGCGCCCGGCGATGAAGGCTCGGCGCTCGTCGCGGTT
>CAYVOE010000783.1:0-1552 GCA_964452795.1 uncultured Nitrospiraceae bacterium | reverse complement strand
TCATCATGGCGGCCGCGCAAGCGGCTTGGGGGCTCGCAATGACGGGTAGGGGTAGGGCTCACGAGAGCATCGAGCGCAGTCCTCGTCGTCCTAGGAGGGGAGGCAATGGTTCATGGGCCCGTTGAGCGCCGTCCTCGTAGTCCTATGCGGGTGGGGGCAGGCTCACAGCTCCGTCCAGCGCAATCCTCGCAGGCTTACGAGGCGTGCGGCGGATGGCGATTCCACAACGGCTCCGTCCAATGCTTGACCCATATTGCTGCGTATGCACCTTATCCGGACCAATCGCGCCGGCGTAAGCCTCACGCCACGGCCGTCCGGTCCTTCTCCTCGGCTTCGATGCCGGCGTCGAGGTCGGGACGCCGCGCCTCTGCGGCGGCGAACTCCTCCCGGTAACGCGCGAGGAAGTAGGCGATGGTCTCGACACGGATTTTGATGGCGCCCCGGGGCTTGTTCTCGTCGATGTCCTTAAAGCTGAAGTGGGGCGTGCCGGACCGCTCGATGATTTCCTCGACGACTGAGTAGACGGGCGCGTCGTGGCCGCACTTGAAGCTGGACAACTCGAGGGCCACCAGGTTCGGATGGCGCGCCACGTACTTGGCGGCCCACAGCTTGCGCGACGTGTTCTCCGAGAAGCTGTTCTTCCACACATCCTCGATGCCCATGGGACTCGACACGGCCCCCGCCTCGACTTCGGCGCCGAAGAGCCGGTCGAGCAGGTCGGCATCGCGGGGGAGGCTGTCCACCGTGAACACGGGGTAGCCCCGCTTCTGAAACTCCTCGGCGATCCCGTGACTGACGCCCGGGTCCTGGTGGTAGGGCCGCGCCAGGAGCACGATGCCGAGGCGCCGCTCCCGCTCGAGGCCGTCGAGCACCTCCCGCGCCCGACGACGCAGCGACGCGCCGTACTCGGCCAGCGCCCGGAGCCCTTCCCGGGCCGCCCGCACCGATTCCGCCTCCGACAGGCCCAGGTCTTCGGCCCAGTCCCGATGCATCTGGCGACCGCACAGCGCCGGCCACTCGAGGTTCACAAAAGTCTTCTTGAACCGGACGCCCCGCTCGGCGAAGACGTCGGATTCCTTCACGAACGCCGCATGGACCGCTTCGGGCGTCGCCGCCGCCGTGGGACAACTGCGGCTGTCGTGGGTATTGACCAGCGGGGACGGCATCGAGTCGATGATGGGGAAGAAGATGTGGGTGAGGGGCCGTCCGGCCGTGTGCTTTCGAAACAGCAGGTCGTGGACGTGGGCGATGGCCAGCTTGCTCGGGAAGCACGGATCGATGCTGCCGCGCCGCGACCCTTCCCTGAACAGTGCCTCGGTGGTGTAGTCCGACCACACGATGTGGTCGCCGGGGATGCCCAGGCTCTGGAAGTACCCCAGGAAGAACGGCGCCAGCCCGTAGAGGTTCAACACCCGCGGCATTCCGATGCGGACCAAGTCCCGTCCCTCCATGCGCGTCCGGCGCTCCGAAGTGGCGCGGCGGCGCCTGGGCGTCATGAACCAGAGCGGAGTGGGGAGGGGGTCCGCCACCAGCGGCACGCCCACGGGCCGAA
>CAYVOE010000782.1:0-1553 GCA_964452795.1 uncultured Nitrospiraceae bacterium | reverse complement strand
TCCATCCTGGAAGAAGTGATGCTCGACGTCATGTACGACATCCCGTCGCGCAAGGACGTGCGCGAGTGCATCATCACGCCGGGCGTCGTCGCCCAGCACGAAGATCCGCTCATGGTCTACGCGAACGACTATGTCGAACAAGGGGGATCCGGGAAGTCTGCCTCGGCCTGAGCAGAGACGGCCGGCGCCGCACGAGTCCAAAAATCCAGGTGCAACGGTCACCGTTCTTCTGCCGGGAGGTGCGACGCGCCCTCCCGGCCTTTTTATTGCGCGGGATCGCGCCGATAATTGAGTATGGAAGGCTCGACAACCCCGCTTCACGGGGAATCGAGAAGTAAAACTCCGTCGCTTCACCCGGCGGGGAGGATAGAAAGGCCCCGGAGAACGGGTGCCCTGGGAGAATACCGGGCGCAATGTCGGAGAAATTGGCCAAGGAAGACGCACTGAACGACCGTCTTCCGCTGCTGCCGCTCAAGGATGTGGTGGTTTTCCCGCGGATGGTCGTTCCCCTCATCGTGGGACGGCCCGCTTCCGTTTCGGCCGTCGAGGAGAGCCTGACCACGGGCCGACCCCTGTTCCTGTGCACCCAGCGCGACCCCGCCATCGAGGAGCCCGGTCAGGACGACTTGTACGGCGTCGGCGTGGCCGCGAACATCCTCCAGACGCTGCGCATGCCCGACGGCACCATGAAAGTGGTCGTCGAGGGGATGGGCCGGGGCCGCATCCGCCAGGTGGCCGGGAACGGTTCCCACACGGTGGCCGTCGTGCGCCGGGTCCACTTCAGCGCCAGGATGGACAAGGATTTGGAGGCGCTGATGCGGGTGACGCTCAACCAGTTCGAGGAGTACATCCGCCTGGGACAGCGCCTGTCGCCCGAAATCGTGCCGACCCTGCGTAGTGCGGCCGAAGCCGATTCCCTGGCCGACCTCATCTGCGCCTACCTGCCCGTGCGAGTGGAGGAACGCCAGGAACTCCTCGAGGCGGAAGACCCCCGAGAGCGCCTCGAACGGATCTCGGCCCTGCTGATGCGCGAGATCGAGCTTTTCGAGATCGAACGGCGCGTCCGTGACCGGGTCCGGGAACAGATGGAGCGCAGCCAGCGCGAGTACTACCTCCAGGAGCAGCTCAAGGCCATCCACCAGGAGCTGGGCGGCCGGGAAGAGACGCTCGAAGAGTCGGGCGAGCTCTACCAATTGGTCGAGAAGTCGGGGATGCCTGCGGAGGTCCGCGAAAAGGCCCTGCGCGAAGTGGGCCGCTACGAGCGGATGCCGTCGCTGAGCCCCGAGGCCGCCGTGATCCGCACCTACATCGAGTGGCTCTGCGACGTGCCCTGGAAAAAGACCACCAAGGACTTCCTCGACCTGGAGGTGGTCAAGGAGGTCCTCGACGAGGACCACTACGGCCTGCCCAAGGTGAAGGAGCGCATCCTCGAGTTTCTGGCGGTGCGCAAGCTGAACCGGCGCAGCCGCGGCCCCATCCTGTGCCTGGTGGGCCCCCCCGGCGTCGGCAAGACCTCCCTGGGCCAGTCCATCGCCCGGGCCATGAAACGGAAG
>CAYVOE010000781.1:0-1556 GCA_964452795.1 uncultured Nitrospiraceae bacterium | reverse complement strand
CGGGTGGAGAACGAGACGAGGCTGCGGGTGCCGATCCACACCCTGGGCGGCATCGTGTGTTTCGGGCCCGTGCTGTGCAGTCCGCCGTGCATGGAGCTGTGCGCGGAAAACGGCGTGGCCCTGTCGTTCCTGTCGGAGCGGGGGCGGTTCATGGCGCGGGTGCACGGTCCGGTGTCGGGCAACGTGCTGCTGCGGCGGGCCCAGTATCGCGCGGCGGACGATCCGGAGAAGTGCGCCGACCTGGCCCGCAGCTTCGTGCTGGGCAAGGTGGCCAACGCGCGTAACATCGTGATGCGGGCCCGGCGCGAACGGGACGAACCCGACGGGGTCCTGGCGGAGGCGGCGGTGCGGCTGGGGCGGGTGTTGAACGACCTGCGGGAGCCGGTGCCGCTGGACACGGTGCGGGGACGGGAGGGCGACGCGGCCCGGGCCTATTTCGGGGCCTTCGACGCGCTGATCACGGCGCAGAAGGAGGATTTTTACTTTCGGGAACGGACGCGGCGTCCGCCCCTGGACAACGTCAACGCCCTGCTGTCCTTCGTGTACACCCTGCTGGCCCACGACGTGGCGGCCGCGCTGGAAGGGGTGGGCCTCGACCCGGCGGTGGGTTTTCTGCACCGCGACCGGCCGGGGCGACCGGGGCTGGCCCTCGACCTGATGGAGGAGTTTCGGGCGGGGCTGGCGGACCGGCTCGTCCTGTCGCTCATCAACCGGCAGCAGGTGCGCGGCAAAGGATTTGCTGCGTCGGAAACGGGGGCCGTGGCCATGGACGACGGCACGCGCAAGGAGGTGCTGGTGGCGTATCAGAAGCGCAAGCAGGAGGAGATCCACCACCCCTTCCTGGACGAGAAGGTGGCCGTCGGACTGCTGCCCCACGTGCAGGCCCTGCTGCTGGCGCGGCGCCTGCGGGGCGAACTCGACGCGTACCCTCCTTTCCTATGGAAATAAGGACTCCCTGCCTATGATGGTGCTGGTTACCTACGACGTGAATACGGAATCGGAGGGCGGCAAGCGTCGGCTGCGCCGGGTGGCCCGGGTCTGCACCAACTACGGACAGCGGGTGCAGAATTCCGTGTTCGAATGCCTCGTGGACCCCGCCCAATTCGCCGAGCTGCGCCACCACATCCTCGAGGTGATGGACCCCGACCGCGACAGCGTGCGGTTCTATTTCCTGGGCAAGGAATGGCGGCGGCGGGTCGAGCATGCCGGCGCCAAACCGGCCTACGACCCGGAAGGACCCCTCATCGTATGAGGTCCGCGAACCCCCAGCGATCGCCTCAACCCGGGAAGGTTCGCGGAGATCTCAACTCGTCTCATTTCAATAATTTAACTGGCGGACTGACCCCGGGATGCCGTGAGAGGGGGTCGAGAGAAAGGAGGTTCGCGGAAACGGATGCCTTACTCCTTGCGGCGTAGGCACTTGCCCGCGCCGCCGTCGCCCCCCACGCGGGGGCGTGGATTGAAACGGCACGGGCGTATCCACGGTCGACCAGGCGGGGATGTCGCCCCCCACGCGGGGGCGTGGATTGAAACTGGTCCGTTGCGCCTCGGTGGCC
>CAYVOE010000780.1:0-1567 GCA_964452795.1 uncultured Nitrospiraceae bacterium | reverse complement strand
TCGCGAAATGCTGGCGAAG
This sequence comes from uncultured Nitrospiraceae bacterium, assembly GCA_964452795.1. Taxonomy (GTDB): domain Bacteria; phylum Hydrogenedentota; class Hydrogenedentia; order Hydrogenedentales; family SLHB01; genus CAYVOE01. The sequence goes on along the minus strand of CAYVOE010000780.1, from coordinate 1,548 downwards.
CACCTCGGCCCCCTCGCCAACCCTCGGGCGTGATCTCTTCCTCTCATCGGTCCGCAGCGGGTTGCACCGGGTAGAGAAGGGCGCTACCCTGTGTTCCGTTCCCCAATCCACGCGGAAGGATGGCCTCCATGAGCTCGGATTCGATTGAACTGCTGAAACAATTGACGGAAGCCGACGGCGTCCCCGGATTCGAAGACGAGGTCCGGGCCATTTTCGTTCGCCGGCTGCAACCCCACGGCGAGATCCTGTACGACCGGCTGGGGAGCGTGATATGCCGCAAGCCCGGCTCGGCGGAACGCCCCCGGGTGATGGTCGACTGCCATTTGGACGAGATCGGCTTCATCATTCAGCACATTTTGCCCAATGGCTTTTTGAAGTTTCTGGCCCTGGGCGGATGGTGGCCGCACGTGTTGCCGGCTCAGCGGGTGCGTGTGGGCGCCGGCGACCGCAAGTGCCACGGCGTGATTGGGTCCACGCCCCCCCATTTTCTGCCGGAAGAGAAGCGCAAGAAGGTGCTTGAGATCGGCGACATGTTCATCGACATCGGCGCGTCGAGCCGTGAGGAAGCCGAGGCCTGGGGCGTGCGCGTGGGTACCTGGGCCGTTCCGTACAGTCCGTTCACGCGCATGGAGAACGAGAAACTGCTGCTGAGCAAGGCCTTCGACAACCGGGCGGGCTGCGCCGTGTGCATCGAGGCCGCCGAGCGGATAGAGGGCCATCCCAACACGGTGTACGCCACGGGAAGCGTACAGGAGGAGCTGGGGATGCGCGGCGCCACCACGGCGAGCCGGGTGGTGGACCCCGACGTGGCCATCGTGCTGGAGGGCCCGCCCGCCGACGATACGCCGGGGTTCCGTTCCGAGGAGTCCCAGGGGAAGCTCGGCGCGGGGGTCCAGATCCGCGCGTACGACCCCAAGATGGTGAGCAGCCCGCGGTTTTTCGAGTTCGCGGCCGCCGTGGCCCGGGAAGAGGGCATCCCGTATCAGGTGGCGGTTCGAAGCGGCGGCGCCACCGACGGCGGGGCCATACACATCAGCAATGCGGGGGTGCCGACCATCGTCCTGGGGGTGCCCGCGCGGTACATCCACGCCCACGCGGGGATCATTCATATCGACGATTACCGCGCCGCCGTGGATTTGACCCTGGCCCTGCTCCGCCGCCTCGACGCTCCGACCGTGGACGGGTTTTACGCGCGGTGACCGGGGGCGGGGTGCCGTCTGGCCCCAGGGGAAGGGGTGCATACGCAGGATTTCGGGGGGGCGATGCGCTTCAGGTTTTGGCAGGACCATGACTTCGCGGACGGGGACCGCCGGCTCACTTGAGATTGCCGCGTCGCTCATGCGTGGGTACACATCGAAGGCGTGGGTGCAACCACAAGCCGCTCCTCCGTTTGCCTGCATTCCCACAGGGGCCCGCTCCTACTCCGAAAACGCGGTCTGAATCTACGATAACTGCTGATACTGCAGCGCGATGCGAAGCGTTTTCATTCATCATGGCGGCCGCGCAAGCGGCTCGGGGGCTCGCAATGACGGGTGGGGGCAACCTCAC
>CAYVOE010000779.1:0-1567 GCA_964452795.1 uncultured Nitrospiraceae bacterium | reverse complement strand
GATGCTCGGAAAGGGACGGTCCTTGGGCAGGGTGGGGTTCCGGTTCGGCTCGCGATAGAGCGTGGACCCGTCGTGAAGCACCTCCATCTCCTCGGGATGGGCGTCCAGCCACCAGCGGGGCGTGCCGAGGTTCACCCGCGGCATCACCCAGGCGTCCGGGTCGGCCGCGAGCACGCGATCCATGCGCGCATCGAAATCGGAATAGTCCCACACCTCAGGTTCCCGCCACGTCGGCTGCGAGTGGCCGTAGTCGCAGGCCGCCGCGTTGGTGTTGAAACTGTAGAGTTTCACGCCCGCCTGCGCGAACTGCTCGAAGTACTTCTGAAGAGGGACGTAGGTCTCGAAGCAGGGGATGGTGAAAGGCCGGTCCTCGACCACGAAGGTCGGCACCTGCAGCACTTCCCGCACGTCCACCGTCGGGCCCGGCACCGATTCCGGCTCCGCGGCCAGCGTCGCACAGGTCGCTAACAAGCCGGCGACGATCCACATGGTCTTCACTCCTTCTCGTCGTCCGTGGGCCGGGTCAGCCGCTCCAGCCGCAGTATCCGCGTCTCCTTATCCCGCAGCGACAGGGCGAAGGTCTCGACCCCTTCCGCCAGGACCTCGTCCGTGAAGGGATCGTGGAGGGTCACCGGACCGGGAAAACGGAGCTCGCGCGTGCCCGCGCCGTCGGCATTCACCGTCAGATATCCCTGAGACACATACAAGGTGTCGTTCCGGTCGTTGTAGATGTGCACGCCCGCCGCCCGGGCCGCTTCGCGATAGAAGTCGGACGGGAGCGAAGCCGTGACCGAATAGAGGGAAGTGCCGCGATCCGTTTTCTTCTGTACCAGCGTGGGTCGGCCCTCGGCATCGCGTCCCAGGACCGTCGCGTCGGGATCGTCGGCCCAGGCGGCTCCCGCGGCGGCGGCCTCGGGACCCACCTCGCGGATGGCGGCGGCCGTGAGACGGTCCACGAAGGTGTCCGTGTTCTCTTCCAGGCGTATCCGCGGTGAAACGGGCTCTCCATACGGATCGACGCGGAGGGAAATGCCCGTCACCTCCGAGGGCACTTCGGGAGTCACCTCGCCGGGAGCGAACAGGCCGGGACCGTATACCCACAGGACCGTCCCGCCCGGACCGCGCACCTTCTCCTCGAGGAGCGCCTTTTGCCGCGCATCGAGGCAGTAGGCGTTCAGCACCACGAAAAACTTGTAGGGCCGAGTGTCGAGCCGCTCCAGATCGTTGAGGTACACGGCGTCGTAGGGCGCACCCAGCTTGATCATCCGGTACGGCGGATCGTAAAGGTTCTGAGACAGGAGAGGCGAACGGGGCCTGTTGTACATCACCGAGCGCTCGTCGGCAATGACCAGGATTTCGCCGGCGGACCGGCGGTCGTACTTCGCGCTTTCGTTGAACATCCGGTAGATGTCGGAAACGGTGCGAAGCAGTTCCGGGTGGTCGTAATAGCCGCCGTGAAGGTCAAACAGGGCCTGGTAGACGCCATTGCCCAGGACGAAGCCCGCCCCCCGCTGATAGATCCACTTGGATTCCTCGGCCGTATCTGTGGCGGCCAGGACGACTTTGC
>CAYVOE010000778.1:0-1569 GCA_964452795.1 uncultured Nitrospiraceae bacterium | reverse complement strand
AGCAACCGGATCGTGCCGGGGAAGGAGCACTTCAAGTTCCAGACACGGGTGGATGACGTGACCAACATCCTGCCCGAGGTCAAGCATCGCCCGGACATCTGGTACGTCCTGGGCGAGGTGACCATGTGCACCCACGTGGGCACCCACATCGAAGTACCCTTTCACCACTGGAAGGACGGCGCCGACACGGCCGACTTCCCGATCCACCGGCTGATCGCGCCGGGCGTGTGCCTGGACTTCTCCCACAAGAAGCCGGGCGACACGGTCACCCTGGACGAGATCAAGCGCCACGACAGCCGCATCCGGGAAGGCGACGTCGTCTTCATCCGCCAGGGCGCCGACAAGCATTACTGGACCGACGCCTGGAACGACCAGTTCCACCTGTCCATCGAGGCCAACCAGTGGCTCGTGGACAAGAAGATCGCCTGCCTCGGCACCGACGGGGCGGGCCTGGAAGTCCCCGGCACCGATTATCAACCGAACCACATCGCCGTGTGTTCCGCCGGCATCCCCATGATCGAGTCGCTGAAAGGCCTCGAACAACTGGGAGACGAGCGCCACCTCGTCATCATCCTGCCGCTGCCCATCGAGGGGCTCGACGCCTCGCCGGTTCGCGTCATCGCCATCAAGAAAGAGGGACTGAAACAACTGTGGGAGACCTTGTAATGGCCGTCATGCAGATTCGCGGATACGAGGTGCCCGAGCGCCGGGTCTCGTCGATTCCCCAGGCCTTTACCCGCGACCAGGCCCTGGACATGTACCGCCAGATGGTTCGCCTGCGGTACTTCGACGAGCGGTGCCTGCCCCTCAAGCTTAAAGACCTCATCATGGACGGCTTCCACCCTTATTCGGGCGAGGAGGCCGTGGCGGTGGGGGTCTGCGCCCACCTCGATCGGGAAGACACGGTGGTCTCGACGCACCGGCCCCAGGGCCATTCGCTGGCCAAGGGCAGCAGCAACCGCGGGATCTACGGCGAGATGCTGGCCCGCGCGTGCGGCGTCAGCGAGGGGCTGGGCGGCCCCATGCAGTGGGTGGATAGGGAGAACAACTTCTTCTGCGGCAGCATCGTCGGCAGCGGGATCACGCTGGCCGCCGGCGCGGCCCTGGCCGAAAAGCTCAAGGCCTCGGGCCACATCGCCGTGTGCTTCTTCGGCGACGGCGCGTCCAATACGGGTTCCTTCCACGAGGGACTGAACCTGGCGTCGGTGTGGAAGCTTCCGGTGCTCTACGTCTGCGAGAACAACCAGTACGCCGAGGCCATGCCGGTGTGCGACTTCGTACCGGTGCCCCGGATCAGCGAGCGGGCCGCCGCCTACGGCATGCCCGGCATCACCGTCGACGGCATGAACGTCTTCGAAGTCGCCCACGCCGCCCGAGAGGCGATCGAGCGCATCAAGAGCGGCGAAGGGCCTCAGCTCGTCGAGGCCATGACCTATCGCTACCTCGGCCATTACATCGGCGATCCTTTGAATTACCGCGCCAAGGAGGAGGTCGAGCACTGGAAGGGCCACGATCCGATCCCCCATTGCCGGCGCGTGCTCATCGAGGAATTCGGCGTAGATCCGGCCG
>CAYVOE010000777.1:0-1603 GCA_964452795.1 uncultured Nitrospiraceae bacterium | reverse complement strand
CTTGAAGGCATCACCGCCAAAGCCCGCGATAAACCCGCCCTGCTCGACGTACGGCTTCAGGCTCAGCATCTCCCGGCGGATGTCCTCGGGAGTGGCGGCGAGGGCGCGCTTGTTGACGCCGCCCCAGAGGCGAACGCGTTTGCCGTAGCGCTCGCGCAGCACCCGCGGGTCCGAGCCGCCGTGGACCTCGACCGGAAACATGGTGTTAAGTCCGTTATCCAGGAAAATCTCGACGATGGGCATGATGTTGCCGTCGGTGTCGGTCGAATAGACGCAGCAGCCGTGGGCCACCAGGGTGTCGGCAATGCGCCGGTACCACGGCCCCGCCGCCTCGCGGATGAAGTCCGGATTCAGGATGGGCCCCTGGTTGTAGCAGATGTCTTCCCACCCGTGGCCGAAATCGACCTGGATCCGGGGCAGCGCCCGCTCGAGAACGGCGACGACGGTCCGGCCGAAGGTGTCCACAATGTCCCGGATGAGCTCGGGATCTTCGTACGGCAGGGTGGCGATGTTCTCGAAACCGATGAGGTTGCGCGGGATCCCCAGGAGGCTGCCGCAATCGATGCCCACGGGCGCGTCGCAGTTCTCCAGTTCCCGCAACGAGGCCTCGAAAGACGCCCACCGCTCGGGCCGGTCGGGATCCAGCGCGTGCTTGAAGCCCTCCCAGGTCTCCCGATCGCGAATGGGGTACTCGATGTAGTGCGGGATGGTATGGTCGCCGTGCTTGTTCTGCTGGGCCACGCAGCCCATCTCGTCCCGATAGACGATGTAGTCGTCCGTCTCTTCGAGGACGGCGTATTCGCACACCGGCAGGGCTCCGGGCCCCACGGCCAGCATGCGGACGTTCTCGATACCGAAATAGTCGTAGGCCGTCGCTTCGTCGACCACCCAATCGGGCATGCCCTGTTCGCGCCACACCTCCAGCGTGCGATCCCAGTACCCGAATTCGAAGTTGGGTCGGACCGGCACGTCCTGGAAGAACATGGTGCGACGGAAACGCTCCTTGAGCGTCATCCCCCCGAAAAGTTTCCCCGTGACCGGCGCACAGGTTGCCCCCGTCGCCGTTTCCGCGTTCGCCGCTTCAGCCTGCATAGCTCCACCCGTCCGTGACGGGCCCCCCAAGGTCGCAGGACCATCCGTTCGTCCCGAATGTCGAGACATGTCCCCGGCGTCTCCCCGGACGCAAGAAATAGGAGCAATTCGTGTGCCGTTCCCGGGAACCGCCACCCTTCGCGCCTTCGAAGCTGCCGAAAGCTCCTTTCGAACTCTACAAGCATTCCGATAAAAAAGTCAACCGTTGTCGCCAATGCCTTTCCCGCCCCACCCGATTCCCCCGGAACCGGCGCACACGCGGCACGTCGACCCGACCAACGCCCCGACCCTTCCGGGATCCCCCTGCGCCCGAGAGGGAAATTCCCCGAAGGGGATACATAGGTTAGCCCAGGGTCAGCGAGCGTAAGCCAGCGCCACCCTGGGTACACGTCCATCCACCCCCGTCTTTTCCCCGAAGGGGATACATACGCAGGGATACAGGCCAACCATTGGCTTGGTCCGTTCTGGCATCGACATCCGCCCCACCCGTCGTAAGCCTACGAGGACTGCG
>CAYVOE010000776.1:0-1629 GCA_964452795.1 uncultured Nitrospiraceae bacterium | reverse complement strand
ACCTCAAGCAGTGGGGCATCATCAACAAGATGTTCGCCGGCGAAAACAAGGGGAACTGGCCCGGCGGCATGACGTGGCGGCCCGGAATCATCAGCGGGCTCAACATCGCCAACCCCTGGATCCTGGGGGTCAACGCCGAAGCCCTCTATCCGGAGTACTGGACCGACCCCGCCATCCGGGTCTGTCCGTCCGATTCCGGGGCGGATTCGGCCTACACGGGCCAGAACTTCTACAACGGCGACCGCGTCGGCCTGACGGATTCCGCGGAAGTCCTGGAGCGGATCAACCAGGAATTGCCTGCCGGCAAGGCCTGCTTCTTCGCCGCGCTGGGGTATCCCGTTTCGTACGTCTACAGCCCGTGGCTGGCCACCACGCTGGGCCAGTTGCTTGACGCCGATCAGACGGAAGGGTGGAATCTGACGGAAGTGCCCGACCGCCAGTTCGACAAGGCGGCCATCGATGCCGCGGGGTGCCCGAGCAGTTGGTGGGGCGTCGGGAGCTATGCCAAGCTGCACCAGGTGGATGCGCGCTCCAATTGGGCGGCGTCGCTGGGCGGGGTGGATCTCGATGGGAATGTATTCGCATCGAACCATCCGCGGCTCAAGGAAGGGATCGAACGCTTCGCCATTACCGACATCAACAATCCCGCGGCGGGCGCCCAGGCCCAGAGCACGGTGATCGTCATGTTCGACCACTGGGCGGGCAACGCGGTCAACACCTTCCGACCGGAGGACGGCACGCTGTTCGGCAACACGCCGGGCGTGGTCCTGTTCAACCACGTGCCGGGCGGATCGAACGTGCTCTATATGGACGGGCACGTCGAATTCCTCCGGTACAAGAACGATCCCATCGGCATACCGGACAGTGCCCCGCCGCTGTACGTGGGCCGGATCTGGACCTCCTGGGGACATATCCTGGGCGGGCACGGCAGTTGATCTCCGCCGGGATGAACCGGACGGCGATCTCCGGGCGGCTGCAGTCCCGGCTACCGTCGGGCCCGTCCGCCTCGACAAATCCCTGAAGATTGACCGGGCGCGCCGGCGGATGCTCGCGGGTCCGCCGGCCGCTCCTGTTTCGGCGGGAGAAACGGGTACGTTCATGGATTACTATCGAATTACGGAAGACGAGCGGCAGCGATTCGACGACGACGGCTACCTCATGGTTCCGGGGTTTCTGTCGGAAGAGGAGCGGGTCGCCCTGACGCGGGCGGCCAAGGGCGAGACCGTCTTCGCCGGCGCCATGGAACTGAAAGACGCGTCGGGCCGGGCCACCCGCCTCAACCTGTGGAATCATCCGCCGGACGACATCTTCGGCGCGGTGGCCCGGTCGGAGCGCGTGGTGAACACGATGGAGACGCTCCTGGGCGGCGAAGTCTACCACTACCACTCGAAGATCATGATGAAAGAGCCGCGGGTGGGCGGCGCCTGGGAATGGCACCAGGACTACGGCTACTGGTACGACTGCGGTTGCCTGTTTCCCTACATGGCGAGCTGTTATATCGCCCTGGATCGGGCCACCCGCGAGAACGGATGCCTCCAGGTGTTGAAGGGCTCGCACCACATGGGCCGGATCGATCACGGCCGGTTCGGCACCCAGACCGGGGCCGATCCCGAACGGGTGGCCGAGGCC
>CAYVOE010000775.1:0-1632 GCA_964452795.1 uncultured Nitrospiraceae bacterium | reverse complement strand
GACGGCGGGGGCGCATCGGATGGTGCCGGATGGAGTGGGCTCTACTGGATTCGAAGGCTTGCAGTTCCCTGCGCCTTGTTCCTGCAACAGGGCCCATGCGGCGCAGAAACGCGGATTCAAAGAGATCAGGTGCAGCGTCGAGGTGCAACCTGCACCGGACTTTGTTGTACCTGTTGTTGTACCCATCAGCCTGGAGCAGCGCAATGCCAGCATCCAACGCACGAGCCTCAGTCAAGCTCGTCCTTCGTAAACAGAAGGCCCGCGCCGACGGGACGGCACCAATATACGTCCGGGTCACGGCCAACAGAAAGAGCCGGTACGTTGCCACGGGCGTCTACGTCCTCCCGAAGGAGTGGAACGCCAATAGGCAGGAAGTCCGGGCCTCGCATGACATCGCGCCTACGCTCAACGACAAGCTGCGGAAGCTGTTCAACGAGGCGCTGACGGCCGCCCTCGATGCGCCGTCGGCCGACGCGGTGAAGACGGAGCTGACGGGCGTGGGCGGGAGCCTCACCGCCTATTTCGAGCGGTTCATCGAAGGGCTCGACGCCTCGGGCCAGCTCTGGGAGTGGAAGAAGTACCGCGTCACGCTCGGCAAGCTCCGCGCCTGCCTCGGCGACGAGGTCGACTGGGCCGAGGTGGACCGCGCCGCGCTCACGAAGTTCGAGCGGCACCTCCGCCAGACACGGAAGAACAGCCCGAACACGGTCCGGAAGGAGCTCACCCGGCTACGCCGCATCTTTAAGCAGGCCATCCGCGATGGCGAGATCCGACCGTCCGACGACCCGTTCCTCGTTTACCAGAAGCCGAAGGGGCAGCGGGTGGATCGCCGGAAGCTCACGCTCGAAGAGATTCAGAAGCTCTCCGCGCTAGACGCAGAGAAGGGGCTCGTACCAGGCTCCTTCGATGCGGTCGCCCGCGACGCGTTCGTCTTCGCCTTCTACGCCGGCGGCATGCGGTTCGGGGACGTGGCGCTGCTCAAGTCGGGCGACATCGCGAACGGGCGGGCGAACTACCGCATGATGAAGACGGCGACACCGATGTCCGTCCCGTTGCCCCCGCCCGCTATCGAGATCGTTAGGCGGTATGAAGGGGAGGCGGCCGAGCGAGGGGGCTACCTGTTTCCCCTCCTAGAAAAGGGAGACGAGCGTGACGCTGTCCACGTCCGGCGCCGAATCTCGAGCCGGAACGCGCAGGTGAACGTCGCGCTGAAACGTGTGGCGAACCTCGCTGAGATCGAGGACGAGGGCCTGTCGATGCACGTCGCCCGACATAGCTTCGCCGACTTTGCCCGCCGCCGGTCCGGCGACCTGTACGCCGTCAGCAAGACGCTCGGGCATGGCAATCTCAAGACCACGCAGGACTATCTCGCATCCCTTGACCGCGACGCCGTCGATAAGCTGGCCGACGACCTATGGACCTGACTGGTAGCGAGCTCCCTGAGGAGTTCTCTCGTGCGGACCTGCTCTTCTTCCAAGGGCGGGGGGCGTGGCTCGAGCAGATTGTAACGGACCGTTCGGTGCTCGCCGAGGAGCTCGATTTCCTCGGTGGCGCCGCCCTGCGCCAAGACGTGCTTGAGGGGCGGCGTGATGCCGTGCCCCTAGCCCAAGGCGTGAAGTCGGTCACAGATCA
>CAYVOE010000774.1:0-1634 GCA_964452795.1 uncultured Nitrospiraceae bacterium | reverse complement strand
GTTATGCCGCAGCGGCTCGTTCATCTGGATCTTGATTTGGGTCTCGGTACCGTCCTCGATCTTCGTCACCTCGCTCATGAACATCTTCGGGCGCGTGGTGCCCGGATGAAACTCGTGGTGGAATTTGTCGAGGACAATGGTGAAGGGAAGAGGCGTCCGTTTCTTGTGCAGGTCGAAGTGCCAGGTCTCGCCGCCTATCGTGAGGGCCAGCGGACTCTGAGCGAAGCCCCACAGGATCCCCTCCTTCGTCTCGCCCGACTCCGGGTCTTTGACCGACAGGTAGGCCCCCGCGATGTTGCGTTCCGCCTCCTTCTCGAGAGGTTCCGGATTGAGGAAGAAGTTGTCGATGACCGGCGTGGGCGCCTCGAACATGGGACCTCGAGGCATGGGACGCGAGTTGCGCATGTAGCGGCTCAGGGTCACCTCGAAAGGCAGCCCCTCGAAGGTGCGCGATTCGCGGGGGTTCATGTCCTGGAAGCTTTCTCCCGCGATGACGTATTCCTTGCCCGCCTCCTCGCCGCCGGCCTTCCGAATCGTCAGTTCCCAGTCGTAGTAGCTCTGGAAATAGTCCGACTGCTCGTTCTCATACAGGGTCATGTGCCCCTCTTCGGCGAAGACGGACTTGATGTTCTCGCCGAAGAGCATGAAGAGGATTCCCAGGTGGGCGATGATGATGCCCACCGTGCTCTTGCTCTTGCGAATCCGGATGATCCCGCCCGCGATGAGGTTGATCGCCAGCAGCATCACCAGCAGCGACACGCCCGGCAGCAGCACGGGGATGGTGTCGAAGAACTCGTGGACCAGGAACATCGAGTTGAAGTACTTGCGCTGGGTCTCGAAGAGGCCCGCATCCACCTGTTCCAGGGTGCCCAGGAACGTCAGCAACAGGAGCAGGAGGAACAGCACCGTGGCGAAGCCATAAGACGCCACGAAATCGAAGGCCCGTTTCAGATATTGCATATCAACCCCGTCTTACTGCCCGACCGCCCTCAGCGATTCGCTGAACGCCACAAAGCGATCCTTCTGTGCCGCCACCGTGTCGGCCGGTCCCGTCATCTTCACGAAAACCGTCCGCTCGGCCAGCGCGCACACCGTCCCCAGCAGCGCCTGGTCGCCGTCGGGGCTCGTCACCTCGACCAGCGGGCAGGCCTGCCCCATAATGTCGATCGTGGGCAGGGCCGCCACGTCGGCGTTCGTCAGCGGTTCATCCACGCCCAGTTGTCCCCGCCAGCGATTGATGTTCGCCAGGGCGCCCCCCGCCGGACCGCCCAGCACGCTCACGTACACCTCGGCGTTTTCCCCGACGTTGTACGTCACCTCCCGCATGGGCTTGTCCGGGGCCTGTTCCCAGCCGTCGGGAGCCGTCCACGCGAATTGCCGGCTCACCCGGACCGACGAAGGATCGTTCTGGAGCGCCTCGATCTGTTCCGGCGTCATGTTGGCGTGGGGATCCCCCTGAGCGAGTTGCATCTGGGCCAGCATCGCCGCCAGGTCCGCCTCCGACATGCCCCCGTGGGGATCGTCCGCCCCGGCGTGCGCCGCGTGCGCGTGCGCCCCCGTTTTCAACGACTCGGTGAAGGTCCGCAGGTTGTCGATTTCCTTCTCGACCGCCTCCGCCGGACCCACCATCTTCA
>CAYVOE010000773.1:0-1639 GCA_964452795.1 uncultured Nitrospiraceae bacterium | reverse complement strand
GGTCCCCGACGAGACGGGCCACGCCGAGTACCTCGCCAACAAGATCGTGGCCCTGGGCGGCGAACCCACCACCAAGGCCGCCCCCGTGGCCGAGGCCAAAGACAACCACGAGATGCTGGAAAAGGTCCTCGAGGCCGAACGGAAGGCCATCGAAGGCTACACCGAACGCGCCCAGCAAGCCGAGAAATTCGGCGACAAGGGGCTCCAGGTTCAACTCGAAGACATGGTCCGAGACGAAACCAACCACTACGAGGAAACCGAGCGGATCCTCCGCGAGTGGCCTCGATAGCATCGCCCGATCTACAATGACCCCGCACATGCACGGGAGGGCCCGCCCGGGCCCTCCCGCCGGTTGAACGGGTCTTGACGGTGGAGATCGACGCCATGCAAACGTCCGCTCTGGTGGATCAATTCAACGAAGACGGGTTTTACCTCGCCCGCGCCCTTTTCGACGCCGAGGAAATGGATCTGCTCCGGCAGGCCAGCCGCACCGATCCCAACATCGCCACGAAGGCCGTCTTGCGCGACGACGGCGAGGGCGGGCAGAGCCGCATCACCCTCTGGAACCAGGAGGGCGACGACATCTTCAGCATGTTCTCGCGCTGCCGCCGCGTGGTGGATACCATGGAGCAGTTTCTCGGGGGAGAGGTCTACCACTACCACAGCAAAATGATGCAGAAGGAGCCCTTCAAAGGCGGCGCCTGGGTGTGGCACCAGGACTACGGCTACTGGTACAACAACGGCTGCCTCTTCCCCTACATGGCGAGCTGCTACATCGCCGTCGACCCCGCCACCCGCGAGAACGGGTGCCTGCAGGTGTTGCGCGGGTCCCACCTCATGGGCCGCATCGACCACATCCCCGTGGGCGAGCAGGTGGGCGCCGACCCCGAGCGTGTCGAAGAGGCCGCCAAGCGGCTCGAACTGGTCTACTGCGAAATGAACCCCGGGGACGCCCTCTTCTTCCACTCCAACCTGCTCCACAGGTCCGACCAAAACAAGTCGCCCAATCCACGGTGGGGCCTCATCTGCTGCTACAACGCGGCCCGCAACGACCCGTACAAGGAAACCCACCACCCCCGCTACCACAAGCTCAATAAAGTGCCCGACGAGGCGATCAAGGAAGTGGGCCTGCGTCTCCTCGGCGAACAGCACTTCCTGCCGTCGTAGACGGCGGCGCCGCCGGTCTCAGGAGAAGCTGCGGACGAGGCCGATGGTGATCAGTCCCCAGCCGTCGGCCAGGACGAACATGATGATCTTGAACGGCAGCGACACGAACACGGGGGGCAGCATGAGCATGCCCATGGACATGAGGGTGCTGGCGACCACCATGTCGATGATGAGGAACGGTATGTAGATGAGGAAGCCGATCTGGAAGGCGATGCGCAACTCGCTGATGACGTAGGCGGGAATGAGGACGTGGGTGGGCACGTCGGAGGGTCGGTTGGGACGCTCGAGCCGGGCGATGCGGATGAACAAGGCGAGATCGCGCGGGTCGGCCTGGCGAAACATGAATTCGCGCAGGGGCACCATGGCGCGGTCGAAGGCCTCGGCCTGCGTAACCCCGGGCTCCCGCTCCATGTAGGGCACGATGGCCTCGTTGTAGACCCGCTGATAGGTCGGCGCCATGATGAAGAAGGTC
>CAYVOE010000772.1:0-1651 GCA_964452795.1 uncultured Nitrospiraceae bacterium | reverse complement strand
CTGTGCGGACGCCCCCATCCGCACAGGGGCTTCCCCTTTTTAGGGGACCCTACAAACCCTTTTCTCACCCCCGGTTGACCTTTCCGCTCGGCTTTGCCATGATGGAGGCGGAGGTGTTGAAGGGTGAAAGCACATCGACTTCGGCTACCGATCTGTCTTGTCGTACTTTTCGGCCTTTTCACTGCCCTGCCGGTGGGGGTACCCAAAGCATCGGCAGAGGGCGCTTCGGGCGACGCGCTGGTCGACCTCCTGGAGGAGCTTCGACACGACCCCGAGAAGCGGTCCGCCGCGCGGGAATCGCTGAAACGCCGCATCGAGGACCTCGAAGAGGCCCTTCGCCTGCTCGAGGGTCTTGACGGGGAACCCGCCCCGGAATCTCCGCCCGGCGAGACGGCCGAACCGGCGACGACGGTGGCCGCCGCACCAGATTCCTCGACGATCCGATTCAATCGCGACATCCGTCCCATTCTCTCCGACACCTGTTTCGCCTGCCACGGCCCCGATAAAGCGACACTCAAGGCCGGCCTGCGCCTCGATCTGGAAGACGGGTCCCGGGCCGTCATCGCTCCGGGAGACCGCGCGGCGAGCGAGCTCTTCCACCGCATCGCTTCCGACGATCCTTCCGAACGCATGCCGCCCGCCGAGAGCGGCAAGTCGCTGACGCCCGAGCAGATCGAGCTGCTGGGTCGGTGGATCGACGAAGGGGCGAATTACGAGCCGCACTGGGCCTTCGTGGCGCCGGAACGGCCCGAGCCCCCCGCCGTGGAAGACGAATCGCTGATCAAGAACGACATCGACCGGTTCATCGTGGCCCGCCTGGAGAAGGAGGGGCTGAAACCGGCCGAAGAGGCGGACAAAACCTCCCTCATCCGCCGCGTCACGCTGGACCTCACGGGCCTCCCGCCGACGCCCGAAGAGGTGGACGCCTTCCTCGCCGACGACAGTCCCGAGGCCTACGAGAAGGTGGTGGACCGGCTGCTGGCGTCTCCGCGCTACGGCGAGCACATGGCCCGGTTCTGGCTCGATGCCGCCCGGTACGCCGACACCAACGGCTACCACATCGACAACGAGCGCTACATGTGGCGCTGGCGCGACTGGGTCATCAACGCCTTCAATCAGAACATGCCCTTTGACCAGTTCACCCTGGAGCAACTGGCCGGCGACCTCCTGCCCAACGCCACTCTTGAACAGAAAATCGCCAGCGGCTTCAACCGCAACCACATGATCACGTTTGAAGGCGGCATCATCCCCGAAGAGTATCGCGTGGCCTACGTGGTCGACCGCGTGGCCACCACCAGCACGGTGTGGATGGGCCTGACCATGAGCTGCGCCCAGTGCCACGACCACAAGTTCGATCCGGTCACCGCGAAGGACTACTACGCCATGGCCGCCTTTTTCCGCAACACCACGCAGGGCCCCAAGGACGGCAACGTCAAGGACAGCGGCCCCATTCTCGTGTTGCCGAACGAAGCCGACCGGGGCCGCTGGGACGCCCTCCCCGGCGAGATCGCCGCCGCCTCGGCCAAACGAGAGAAACGCCGGACTCTCGCCAAACCCGGATTTGAAACCTGGCTCGCCAGCGCCACTCCCGCCGGACTGGAGGACGACATGCCCGGAGACGATCTCGTCGTCCATCTTCCCCTCAACGAGG
>CAYVOE010000771.1:0-1668 GCA_964452795.1 uncultured Nitrospiraceae bacterium | reverse complement strand
GCTCGATCTCGATGGATTTGCGGCGCCATTCCTCTTCGTGGGTGTGACGAAACACGGCGAAACCGGCGCGGCTCACGTGGATCTCGGCGAATTCGCCCTGGATTCCGCCCTTCGAATCGCTGCGGAAGAAGGCGCCCGTGGACAGGTGGGACAGGTTGGCGTACTCGGCGTCGCGGACGTAGCTGAACCGGTGGGTGTGGCCGCAGACGTAGAGGACGGGGCGGCCGGATTCGCCCAGGGCCTTTCGCAGGTTCTCGGCGTTGCGCAGTTGGTGCGACGAATCCTGGGCGTAGGCGTAGGTCCGCGTCAGCACGGGGTAGTGGGCGGCGACAACGGTGCAGCCGTCGCAGGTTTCCAGGAGGCGGGCCACTTCGGCGACCTCCTCGTCGGTGACGCGGCCCCGCGACGACAGGAGGTTGGGCGTCACCGTCGGCACCAGGATCAAGGGCGTGCCGCCCGGCAGGTCCACCCGCGCCGGGTATCCATCTTCCGGCACGTACTCGCCGAAGTACCGCTCGAATCGCCGGGTCCGGAGCGAGTGGAAGGTGTAGACGTCGTGGTTGCCGGGCACCATCTCGAGGTCGAGCCCCTTCTTGCTGAGCCCCTCGACGAAGGCGCGGGCCATCTCGTATTCCTTCCGATTGGCGGTCGAGGTGAAGTCGCCCGTAAGCAGGGCGGTCCGGATCCCCGTGGCGAAGACCTGTTCCGCGAACTCCTCGGCCCGGTCCATGATGAACTCGTGGCGGCGCTGGAACCACACGTTGAGGTTGCCCAGGAGCCGCTTGCCGAGCAGACGGAACGGGTTCGTCAGCACATGCCAGAAATGGAGATCGGCAATGTGGACGACGCGGTCGCGGGGCTCTTCGCTGCCGACGGGCTCGGTCATGGTCTCCTGAAGGGGTGCGTCGTCGTCACTGCGTCAGCCACGACGCCAGCGCGGCGGGATCGACGGGTTCGCGCGTGACCGCGGGGGCCGCGGAGCCTTCCGCGCGATAGACGCCCTCGATGTCGGCGGTCTTGAAGGCATCGGCCGTGCGGGCGATCCACAGGGGGCGCGGCGCCAGCAGGGCGGCGGCGGTCGCTACGTCGCCCACGGCGCGGATGCACGGCACGTAGTACTGCTCCGCCCAGGCCTCGTCGCTCTCGTTATTGAATTCAAAAGCGTCGACGAAGGTCTTGCGGATGCGTCCGTCGAGGGCGCTGCCGAAGAAGGCCCACAGACCGCCCTGTTCGAGGCCCACCACATCGACCGTGCCGGTAAGGTCGCGCCGGGACCGCAGGTAGGCCGCCGCGGTCAGCACGTCCTGAACGCGGCAGGCCGTGTCGGAGGGCTCGAAGGTATCGGGGAACGAGCCCGTGGCGCGGACGGTCCGGCTCCGGGGATCGTGGTGCTCGCCCGTGAGAAAGGCGTCGATGACCAGCACGCACCGGCCCTTGGCGAGCAATTCCTTCACCAGGGCTCCGGGACCGCCGGTCATCGGGTCCACCAGGGCCGCCTTGCCCCGGCCGTGGACCACCAGCACGGCGTCGCGGAAGGCGCTGTCGTCCGGCCGGTAGAAGATGGCGGGGATGGCGTCGCCCACGGAGGCGCGCCGGATGACGAGCTTTTCGACGATATGGCCGTCGCGCCGCTGGAAGGCCTCGCGCGGACGGACGGGTTCAATGTCG
>CAYVOE010000770.1:0-1674 GCA_964452795.1 uncultured Nitrospiraceae bacterium | reverse complement strand
AGGGGTGGTGAAGGGACGCGACGTCGCCGCCTGCCTCTCGCAGGCCAAAGGCGAGGGCGTGGTCGTCCTCTACGTCGATCCCGACGTGAGGGGCGTGAGGGCCCACGGCGTGCCACCGACGGTGACCGTCCGGGACGGGAAGCTGTCGGTGACCGGGCGTCCCAGCGTCATCGTCGGTTCGCGTTCGGGCACCTCCGACGGGGCGGGGGTTCTCGCCCACGAGATCGGCCACACCCTCGGATGGCCACACGTCCCCCTGTCGGGGCCGGCGCACCCTGCCGCCGGTGTGGGCGACTACGCCAACCTCACGAATCTCATGTCGAGCGGCGAGTCGGTGGCGGCGTGGAACCGCTACACCGCCGGGTGGTCGCCGGCCACGGTCCATGTGGCGACTCGCACCTACCGCCTCGATGCGCCCGGCCACGGCGACGGCGGTTTCGTCGTCGTCCCCGCCGGAGAGCCGGGGCGCTTGTACACCGTCGCCGCCGGCCCCGACGGTGTCGAGATCCATTCAGTCGACCAGACGTCCTCCGGACGCTCCGCCTGCCGCGCCCAAAAGAAGCAAGGGTTCCCCGTGTGTTTCGGGACGGGCACGGAGGTCCGCGCCATCGCCCCTCCCCCGGATCAGAGCGACTCCTCCCAGGAGTTGCCGCCGTGGACTCCCCGCACGATCGGCTGGACGGCCGGGCAGGCAAAAACGGTCGGGCCCGTCACCGTGCGCGTCATCGAGGTCGTCGGCGAGCCCGGGTCCTACCGGGCGGCGACGGTCGAGATCCGCGGCGAGGCCCCCGGGCTGTGGCCGTCGGTGGAGACATCGAGCGGCTCGAGTGGACCCACCTCGGAGCATCGGGACCCCGCGACCGGGGAGTCGGAGGCGGACGAGGAGCAGACTCCGGGGTCGTTCGCCGACGTGCCGGCCGACAGCGTCTTCTCCGACGACATCGACTTCCTGGTGAGCCAGGGGATCACGCGGGGCTGCAACCCACCGAGAAACGACCGCTTCTGTCCCGACGATCCCGTCACTCGCGGGCAGATGGCAGCATTCTTGACCCGCGCCCTTGGGCTGCCGGGCGGGCAGGCCCGCTTCTCCGACACGCCGGGACACGTCTTCGCGTCCGACGTGGCGGCGTTGGCGGACGCGGGGATCACTCGGGGCTGCAATCCGCCCCGAAACGACCGTTTCTGTCCCGACGATCCCGTCACCCGGGGGCAGATGGCAGCGTTCTTGGCCCGCGCCCTCGACCTCCCCGGCGCGCCGGCGCGTTTTTTCGACACGGCCGGTCACACCTTCGCCGCTGACATCGGTGCCTTGGCCGACGCCGGCATCACCAAAGGCTGCGACCCGCCGGCCAACGACCGGTTTTGCCCCGACGCTCCGGTGACCCGGGGGCAGATGGCGGCGTTCCTGCGTAGGGCGCTGCAGGACCGGACGCCAGGCCGCTGACGACAGCCGAGGGCCTGGCGCAGGTTCATCCTGGCCGTGGGGATGATGACGGACAACGCCTGGATTGGAATCGATCCTCCACGCAGCCCAATGGATGGCGCTGCCTTTGTGTCGGAGAAGGACTCCCGGGAGCGACCTTCTAAGACGCTGCACAGAGGTACCCCAGAGAACTGAGGTCCCGGGCATGCCCCGCAGGCGAAAAGTGTGAGGATCGACCTTCTCTTCCACCG
>CAYVOE010000769.1:0-1682 GCA_964452795.1 uncultured Nitrospiraceae bacterium | reverse complement strand
TCGAGGACGGCGCCCACGAAACCGTCGCGGGCTTCCTCATGGACCGAACCGAAAAGATCCCCGAGGTGGGCGACCGGGTCGAACACGCCGGCATCGTCTTTACCGTGGAAGCCGTCGACGGCAAGCGCGCCTCCGTGGTGCGCGTCCAGGTCGGGCCCACCCCGGAAGTGCAGGAGACCGTATGACACCCGCCGAACTGGTGATACTCGCCGTCGTCTTCCTGGCGTCGGTCGTGTTGTCCGGACTTTTTTCAGGCTACGAGACCGGGTTCGTCTCGTCCAACCCCATCCGGGTGCAGTTCATGGCCGAGCAGGATCGCCGGCCCCGGGCGGCCCAGCTCCTGGAATACCTGCAGAACCCGGACCGCATGCTCACCATGCTGCTGGTGGGCGATACCCTGGCCCTGGTCATGGGCACCCTGGCCCTCGCCTGCGTCATGCCCCCGTGGCTTGCCGCCCTCATCGGCGCGCCCGTGTTCCTCATCCTCGGCGAGATCCTGCCCAAGAGCGTCTTCCGCCGGCACCCCGCGCGCCTGTCCCTGGCGCTCCTGCCGCTCATGCGGTTCTTCCACACGATCAGCGCCCCCATCACCGCCCCCGTGGCCTATTTCATACGGGCGGTCATGCGCATCTTCGACCGCGACCGGCAGCACATCTCGCCCTTCATGTCCTCGCTGGAAGACGTGCGCATCCTCGTGGACGAAAGCGCGGCCCACGGCACCATCGAACAGGAAGAGCAGCGCATGATCCACTCCGTCATCGACCTCCAGAACACCGAAGCCCAGGAGGTCATGGTGCCCCGGGTGCAGATCGAGGCCCTGCCCGACACCGCCACCCGCGCCGAGCTCCTCGCCACCTTCGAGGAAACCGGTCGTACCCGGATCCCGGTCTATCGAGAAAGCATCGACCACGTGATAGGGGTCATCAACGCCTACGACGTCCTGCTGGACACCGACCCCCAGAACGAGGACATCACCCGATTCATCGAGGACGTGATGCACGTGCCCGACACCATGAAGCTCGACGACCTGTTCCAGGTCCTGACGCGCCAGAAGCAGCACATCGCCATCGTGGCCGACGAATACGGCGGCACCGACGGGCTCATCACCCTCGAAGACATCCTCGAAGAGATTTTCGGCGAGATCGAGGACGAGCACGACGTCGCCGAGAGCCGGATCCATCAGGTGGCGCCCAACGCCTTCGTGGTCGACGCCCGCGTATCCCTCGAGGACGTGTCCCAGGTGCTCCCCGTGCCCATCGAAGACGACCACGTCGAGACCGTGGGCGGCTGGGTCATGCGCGTGGCCGCACGCATCCCCGCCCAGGGCGAAGTCATCCTCACCGACCCCTACCGGGTGACCATCCTGGAAGGCGGAACCAACCATGTGGCGCGGCTTCGTCTGGAGCTTCTGCCGCAGCCGAAGGCAGGCGATGGCAACGAAACCGCGTAAGGAATGGCGAAGTCCCCTCACCATCCTCCACCAATCCTGGAGCCAGCTCTGGCGCTACATGGTGGCGGGGCTCCTCGTATGGATCCCCCTCATCGTCACCGTGTGGGTCGCCTGGCTCGTGGTCAACCGGCTCATCTTCGGCGTCGAGAAGCTCATCCGCCAGGGCGTTTACGGCTTGCGCGGTCTCGGCCAGCGGATCGACGCCCTGTGGTTCCTTCAGTACGTGGACTAT
>CAYVOE010000768.1:0-1696 GCA_964452795.1 uncultured Nitrospiraceae bacterium | reverse complement strand
GCAGGAGGATGTCGGGGGTCATGGGGACACCGGGGCGAGCCCCTCCGATGCCGGCGCTCGCCACCGGCTCGCCGTGAAGCGACACATACAATTGCGCCCCCGTATGGAGTCCCTGCTCGCGACCCCGCTGGATTACCTCGAGACTCCGCGGCAGCCGCTGACGCACATTCGACATCGTCCGCTCCATTCGACGTTGTGGTTGTCCCCTTGCAGGAAAGGGGTCTGTCTTACCACATCCGCCGGGCGCGGTCCAAGGCCGACAATGCAGGTCCTACGCGGCGGGCAGGTCGGGCGGCACGGGGCGGCCGGGCCGGGTCCCGTCGTTCGCCAGCTCGCGGCGGATCCGGCGCACCACGAACCACAGGGCCAGGACCAGGGGCACCCAGACGACGGCGTACACGCCGATCCAGATGACAAGGGTCAGCACGCCGCGCAGGATTCCCACCAGGGAACGGAAGGCTCTGGCAAGCTCGCCGCCGGCGCTGTAGCTCTGGGGAGGAAGGGCCGCCTGGACTTGGGCCGCCTCCTGTACGGAGACGTCGAGCGTCGAGAAGGCGATGCGGCTGCCGAGAAAGCGGAGGCGTCCTTCGAGGCTCTCGATCTCCTGGCGCACGCGGGTGATCTCCTGCTCGATCCGCAGGACCTCGTCGAGCATGGCGGCCCGCTGGAGGTGTTCGAGGATGCGCTGCTCGGTCTGCTTGAGGTTGCGCAGGCGCGCGTCCGTGTCGAGGAACTGTTCGGTGACCTCCTCGGTGCGGACGCTCCGCTGGAGGACCGTGCCGAGGCCGCTGATTCGCTCGAGGGTCTCCTCGAACCGGTCGGCGGGCACGCGGACCTGGAGGTTGATATGGCGCGTGCCGACGGCCGGCAGCGACTCGTTGAGGTTGGCCACGTAGCCGCCCGCGGCATCGGCGGCGGCCAGGATTTCGCCGGCGGCCTCGCGGGCATCGGGCACTTCCATCGAAAGGGTGCCG
This sequence comes from uncultured Nitrospiraceae bacterium, assembly GCA_964452795.1. Lineage (GTDB taxonomy): Bacteria > Hydrogenedentota > Hydrogenedentia > Hydrogenedentales > SLHB01 > CAYVOE01. The sequence goes on along the minus strand of CAYVOE010000768.1, from coordinate 722 downwards.
TTCTTTACGAGGAACCGGTCCTGCTGGCTGGCTTGAAGGACGGCAAGATTGGCGCTCGGCCCCCCTTCCCCGGCAGGGGCTTGAGCGAGCGCGAAAGACGGTGCTCCGGCCGCCATATCCATGTCCGCAGATTCGGCCAGGATTCGAGAGTTTGCGCCCATCACGGACGCCGATTCGGTGTCCGCCGCTCCGCACCCCGCAATCGCCAACACAACCGCGGCTACCCACAGGCAATGGCGCTTCATGGCACGTCCTCCGTTTTTCAGCATCGGGCGGTCCTCGATGGAACATGCCGCCCTTACTACGTCAGACACCGAATCGGGCCTCCGGTTCGGAAAGATGACCCGTGCCGCGGCTACAGTTTATCGTACGGGGAGGTCGTTCGCGATGCGGCCCCTTCGCCGCCCGCGGATTTCCGGTCGAGAAGGAGGAAACATGGAGAAGCGGACGCTGGGCCGCAGCGGGATCGAGGTGAGCGCCCTGGGGCTCGGCTGCGCCCCCATCGGCGGCAAGCTCTATCACCAGGGGTCGACCATCAGCTGGAGCGGCACGAGCGACGACGAATCCTTGCGGGCCCTGGAGCGCGCCCTGGACCTCGGGTTGAACTTCTTCGACACCGGGGACGTGTACGGGGCCGGTCACAGCGAACGGCTCCTCGGTCGGGCCTTCAAAGGCCGGAGAGACCGGGTGGTCATCGCCACCAAGTTCGTGACCTGTTTCGA
>CAYVOE010000767.1:0-1702 GCA_964452795.1 uncultured Nitrospiraceae bacterium | reverse complement strand
TCCCAGGCCGATAACGTCTCTTCGCGCCGGGCTTCGTCGTAGACCGCTTCGACGGCTCGCGCCACGTCCTCCGGATCTGCGATGAACGGGTCGTGTTGGAGGTAAGCCAGGGTACGCAGGAGCACGGCATGGCTGTAGACGGGATCGCACAGGACGGGCACACCTTGCTCGTTGTCGGAAGGCTCCAGTACCTGCAGGACCGGATCGGGCCGCTCGTCGGGGCCTCCGTCGTTCCGCATTGTCCCGTCGCGCCGGCGTCGGTGGCGGTGCAGGCGACCGGCGCGTTGGAGGAGAAGGTCGATGGGGGCAAGAGCGGTGACCATGTGGTCGAAGTCCAGGTCGAGGCTCTGTTCCACTACCTGTGTGGCGACGAGGACGGCCGGTCGGGATCGGGCTCCGGGTTTGCCGAACCGTTCCAGGACGTGCTTCTCGATGCCCTCGCGGTCCGTTGACGTGAACCGGGCGTGAAAGAGACGGAGGTCGACATGAGGCGGTATCCGGTTTCGGAGCCCGTCGTACGCCTGTTGCGCGTCGTGCACGGTGTTGAGGAGGAGCGCTCCAAGGCCGCCGAACCGCTCGACGCGGTCCAGGATTGCCGCCTCACCCGCCTCCCAAACCGGTCGGTCCCCGATGGGAATCCGTTCGAACCGAAGCGGTTTGCGCGGCGAGACGTCAATTCGCTGCGAAGAAACCGTTCCCGCCTGGTTTACCCACGTGATGCAGGGGTACACGCTCTTGGGCAGAGGGTCGTTAACGCCCCAGGCCTGCAGCAGTGCCCGGCGGCGCGATGCGGGCAACGTCGCCGACAGCAGGACGACCCGACAGCGGAGGGCACGCAACCACCCGAGCAGGACCTCGAGCAGGTTGGCCATGTAGACGTCGTACGCGTGGACCTCGTCGATGACGACGGTCTTTCCGGCCAGGGAGAAGAGGCGGACGAAGCCGTGGCGGGCCCGCAAGGCGGCCACGAGGGCCTGATCGATCGTTCCCACGCCATAGGGCGCGAGGAGTCCGCGTTTGGCTCCGGCGAACCAGTCGTGCGCTTGAAGCTGCTGTTCCGTTCCCTCGGCCCCCGGATTGGGTGCGGTGGAAATGTCGTCTCGGAAAAGCCATGCCTGGGAGTGAAGCAGCCGGGCCTCGATTTCTCCCTGGCCCACGGCCTTTCGGAGGTAATCGGATACTCGCTCGTGCAGTCCATTGGCCGTGGCACGGGTGGGGAGGGCGAAATAAACGCCTGCACCCGTGCTCCGCGAAGGTTCGGCGAGAGAGAAGGCGGCTTCCGTCTTTCCTTCGCCCGTGGGGGCCTCGACGATGGCAAGCGAGAAGTCCGACGCCACGGTGTGGGCGAGTTGTTGAAGGGGATTCGGCGCGCAACCGGCGGGAACAAGTCGTTCGAGCGGCAACGACGGGGTCATCGGAACCTCATGCCACCGGAGCGCGTCCAGCAGTTGGGTTGCCCGTTCACGCGCTTCCTGAAGATACTCGGTGAGAGGGCGCGGACGCGTTTCCCAGACGGTCATGCGCTCGTGGGAACCCAACCAGTCGGCCACGCAGACGAAGCCGGCCAGCCACGCCAGGAAAGGATTGAGGGGATCGGGCTCGGGGAGCACCTGCACCTCCAGTACGGACGACAGGTCATCCAACAAGGCCGTTCCGGCATCGCACCAGGGCGGACGGTGAATCTCGAGGGAGTGCGGCGATA
>CAYVOE010000766.1:0-1708 GCA_964452795.1 uncultured Nitrospiraceae bacterium | reverse complement strand
AGCGCTTCCCCGGCCGCCTCATCAACGCGCCCATCTCGGAGAACGGCTTTTTCGGGATGGCCTGCGGCGCCGCCCTCATGGGCGTGCGGCCCGTCGTGGACGTCCAGTACGGCGACTTCCTGCTGCTGGCCCTCGACCAGGTGGTCAACAATATCGCCAAGCTCCGCTACATGTCCGGCGGCCGGACGACCGTCCCCGTGGTGATGCGCGCGCCCGTGGGAGCCACCGGCCGCGGCGCCCAGCACGCCCAGAACCTCGAATCCATGCTCCTGGGCGTGCCGGGCCTGAAGATCGTATGCCCCGCCACGGCCTACGATGCCAAGGGTCTATTGAAGGCCGCCGTGCGCGACGACAACCCCGTCCTGATCTTCGAGCACAAGCTTCTCTACGGATCGAAGGGCGCCCGTGCGGAGTCCGGCGCCCTCGATGCCTCGAGTGACATCCCCGACGAGGATTACACCGTCCCCATCGGCCAGGGGATCGTGCGTCGGGAGGGCGCGGACGTCACCGTCATCGCCACGCTCCTCATGATGCACTTGGCCCTCGAAGCTGCCGACCGCCTGGCGCAGGAAGACGGTATCGAGGTCGAGGTCATCGATCCGCGGAGCCTCGTGCCCTTCGACTGGCCGCTCGTCGAGGCTTCCGTCCGGAAGACCCGCCGAGCCGTCACCGTTTTCGAAGGACCGAAGCGGGGTGGGGTGGGCAGCGAGATTGCCGCAACGCTGGCGGAACGGATGGGCGACATCCTGGCGGCCCCGGCACGGCGCGTCGCCTCGCCCGACATTCCCGTCCCGTTCGCACCCATCCTGGAGGATGTCTATCGGCCCGACGTCGAGCGCATCTGCGCCGCCGTCCGAGCCGTCGCACCGCACCGATCGGGGGGAACGGTTGTCGGCGCCGGCGAGAAGCCGCGGGGGCGCTGAGGCCCCCGCGGCGCAGGAGTCTACGGCCTCTCCGGCCACGCGATGCGAATGTGCACCGGTTCACCCGGAAGAAGGGTCCGGGAAGTCAGGCGTGCCCACCCGTCGTTCAACTCGATGCCGGAAGCTCCTTCCAGGAGTGAGTTGACACCCTCGGGAAGGCGGATTCGAATCGACACTTCTCGGGTCTCGGCGCCTTCGTTGACCACCGTGGCCTCGATGGCGTTTCGGTCGTGCCGGGCCGACGCGGAGACGTTGCCCTTGAGCCGAAGGTTGTTGAAGGACACGCCCGCCGTGCGCCACGCCTCCGGCAGCGCCGGGAACAGCGTCACCGGGTCCGACGATTCGGGGTCCACCAGGAGCTGGACCGCGGCGCAGATGAGGGCGCCGTGGGCCGCGATCTCGGGCGTGCGTCGGTAATCCTCGAAGTCGAGGATCTGTTCGATGATGCTCGAATCGTCGAAGATGATGGCCGGGTCCACGAGCCGCTTGAGCCAATGGAGGGCCTCGTCACTTCTCCCCATCTTGGCGGCCACGCAGGAGAAGATGCCGCGGTTGAATATGTATCGGTGCGACGGCGAGGTGGTGTAGAGGTCGAAGCTCGCCGCCACCAGCGGGTCGTCCGGCTCGAGAACGCCCCACCACCACAGACCCTGCAGCCAGGGCGCGTCGCCGTAGCCCGTGGCGTCGGGCGTCTCGTGGTCCCAGGCCACGATGACGCGCTTCTTCCCCGACATTCCGGTCGGAATGTGGACCTTCTCCGCCATCTCGCGCCAATTCGGATCGGC
>CAYVOE010000765.1:0-1709 GCA_964452795.1 uncultured Nitrospiraceae bacterium | reverse complement strand
ACCAAGCTGGCCACGGGCATTTGCGACGAGCTGCGCTTCGAGATCCACGGTGAGCTCGGCGCCTTGCGGTTCAACCTCATGGAGCCCAACTGGCTCGAGGTCTACGACGTGCGTGACGAAGCAAGCCCCATGGGCGGCATGCGGGGGTTCAAGAAGATCGAGTGCGTGCAGCAGTTCCCCAAGCCCGGAGGCGGATTTCCCAACCCCAAGTTCAGCATCGGCTGGATCCGCTCCCACATGCACTGCATCTACAGTTTCCTCGAATCCATCGCCCTGGACACCACCCCCTCCCCGTCTCTGCTCGACGGGATCCGGCTGCAGCGCGTCATGGTGGCGGGATACCGGTCCGCCGAGACCGGGCGCTGGGTCGAGGTGGAAGAAGCGGTCGCCGGGCGCGTCTGACGGCGAAAACGGGATAGACCATGACAGCCTCCACCACCGGGAGTGCGCCGAACGCCACCGTTCGAGGAAGACTCGAAGCGGCCCTGGCGGGCGATCCGGTGGAATGGCCGGTCTACGCCGCCTACGACTGGTTTGTAGAAAACCGGCCCATCGACTGGCCTCGGCTGTTCGAGGCCGGGCTGGGTCAAATCAACCACGCCAACCTCGTCGAAATCGAGTATCCGCACCGCGAAATCTCGGTTCGCGAATCGATCGAGTACGGCCGTACCCGCCGCGACGTGCACTGGACCACCGAGATCGGCGAGCTCCACGAATGGTATCTCGACGGCTGGCGCCAGGAGTATTTCATCAAGTCGTCCGACGACTACCGCATCCTGGCCCACGCCTTCTCGGACGCCCGGATCACGCCCACCGACGAGGCCTTTCTCGCCTCGGAAGCGCGGGTCGGCGACGGCGGCATCACCCTCGGCCAGCTTGGCCCCATGCCCCTGGACAGCCGGACGCCTCCCCAGCGGATTCAGATCGATTTCGCCGGCCTCGAACGGTTCGCCGTGGACGTGGCCTGCGAAACGCCGGAGCTCCAGGCCCTCATCGACGCCATGACCGATCAACTCATCGAGGCCTGCCGGCTCGTCCGGCCGTCCCGGGTGCGCTACATCAAGCTCTGGGAAAACCTCGAAGTCGAGTCCCTGGGGCCCGACTACTACCGGCGTTGCCTCGTGCCGATTTACCGGCGCGTGTTCGACGCCCTCGAGGGCACGGACAAGAAGATACTCGTCCACTACGACGGCAAGCTGGGGCTCATCGCGGACGACATTCGCGACCTGCCCTTCGACGGCCTCGACTCCCTCACGCCGCCGCCGGAAGGCGACCTCGAGATCGATCGGGCCCGCGCCCTCTGGCCCGACAAGTTCTTCTGGCTCCACCCCAGCCTGGGCTGGTTCTCACAGCCCGAACACGAGCTGCAGGCGCGCATCCGTGCCCTGGCGGCGGCCGCGGGGCCTACCCGGTTCTGCCTCCAGCTCAGCGAGGAAGTCCCCGAATCGTGGAGGGAGACGGTCCCCGCGGTGCTGCACGCCCTGGAACCCTGATCCGCCGCGAAACATGCCGCGACCACGCCCCGCCACCGGCGTCCGCCTCACGGATCGTAGGACTCCAAGGACTGCGCTCGAAGGGTTCCTGAGGTACCGCATACCCGTCATTGCGAGGAGCGGGCTCCTGTGGCAGTACAGACCAACGAAGAAACAGCCTTTGGTCACGCCCGTGCCTCCGGTGGGCACCCACACAGGAGCGACGCGGCAATCTCA
>CAYVOE010000764.1:0-1710 GCA_964452795.1 uncultured Nitrospiraceae bacterium | reverse complement strand
CGGCGCCGCGCCGGTGCCGGTGCCGCCGCCGAGGCCGGCGGTCAAGAATACCATATCCGCGCCCTGGAGGACCTCGGTGATGCGCTCCCGGTCTTCGAGGGCCGCCTGCTCGCCCACTTCGGGCCGGGCGCCGGAGCCCAGCCCGCCCGTGATGTCGACGCCGATCTGGAGCCGGGTGCCCGCCGGCGATTTCTTGAGCACTTGGGCGTCGGTGTTGATGGCGATAAACTCGACGTCTTTGAGGCCCGCCTCGATCATGCGGGTAACCGCGTTGCCGCCGCCGCCGCCGATGCCGCAGACCTTGATAACCGCGTGTTGGTCGAAGGATGTGAATTCGTCGGAGATGCCGATGGCCATGGTCTTTCCTCCTGCTGGTCAGCGCGCCACGCCCGCCCTTGCCCGCGGGTAGTTCGTCGGCCCGCGCCCGTCTTCCGCAAAACGGCGCCCCGGACCTCCGGGAACGTGGTGGTGGCCGTAGTCCTCTGCCTATGCCAGACCCGGGACCGCCCCTATCGACACACCAGATCCGGTCCGAAGCGCAGGTCCAGATACTCGCGGCAATCGATGTTGCCGTTCTTGGCCTGCCACAGCAGGTCGAATCGGCGGGCCTGCTCTCGATACCCGCCTCGACCCCACCGGATTTCGTAGGGAACGTTCTCGCAGTACATGCGTATGTCGTTTACACTCGCCGCCGAAAGCTCGGATACGCGCAGCCGGGACGAGGCCTCCGTCTCGGAGTAGGCCTCCCACAAATCGAGCGCGCTGTGGAGCGGCGGCGCGGCAACGGTGGTCCCGAGGTCCACCGAATCGATACCCGGAACGTTGGTGATGAGGGGGCCGGGAAATTCCTGGCCCAGGGCGATTTCCTCGAGGATCCGCCCTTCGCGATCAATGGCGAAGCAGCGATTGTGGGCGAGGAGCGTGGCGTAGGGCATGCGTTCCCCCACCCGAATGACCACCGTGTCGGGAAAGACGATGGTGACGCGGCATCCGCCGATGTAGGGCAGGGCCTCGACCCGGCGCTGAATCGCCCGAGGGTTGAGAAACAGGATGTTGCTTTCCTGGGTGATCCCCGTGGCGGCACGGATGGTGTCGTCGTCGAGGATGCGCGCCCCCTCCACCCGAATCCATTTGACCAGGAAATACTCGGATTCCGCCGCGAAAGATTTGAACCCGTATACCGACCCGCCGATGATGCCCAGGCACAGCACCAGCTCGACCGCCACGGCGGACGGCCGGAACAGGCCGCCCAGGCGGCGTGGGCGACGTCGGGTGTTCGCTTTGCGGGCCATCAGCGCTTTCGCAACTCCTCGAGGAGCGGGTCGGCAATTCGGTTGATGTTTCCCGCCCCCAGCACCAGCACCACGTCCCCCGGTTCGAGGTCGGACGCCAGCGCCGCGGGCACGTGGTTCATGTCTTGAATCAGCTCCACCGTCCGGACGCCCTGGCCGCGGGCCGCGTCGACGATGAGTCCCGAATCCACTCCGGGCATGGGCTCTTCCCGAGAGGGGTAGATGTCGGTGATGATGGCGCGGTCCACCGTGGACAGGACCCGGGCGAAGTCGTTGTAGAAAAACTTGGTGCGGCTGAACAGGTGCGGCTGGAAGACGCAGATCAGCCGCCGGGGCTCGACCCATCGGACCGCGGCGAGGGTGTTCTCGATCTCCGTGGGATGATGGGCGTAATCCTCGACCACCAGCACGCCCCCCT
>CAYVOE010000763.1:0-1713 GCA_964452795.1 uncultured Nitrospiraceae bacterium | reverse complement strand
ATCTGGAATCCCCGCGACCCGTGCCGAGGGTGTTGCGCTCGCCGGGGGCGGCGTCGGGCGTCCGATCCGCCGCCCCCGGCCGTCTTTTTTACTTTACGATGGGCGTCAGGACGATGTTTCGGTACTCGACCGAGGTGTGGTCGCCCTGGAGGTAGATGGGTCCGGGCCGGAACTCGTCGGACCACAGGGCGCCGCCGGTGCAGCCCTCGAGGGGCTGGTTGTCGATGAGGGTGGCGCCGTTGAGCTTGACGGTGATGTGGCGGTCGCAGAGGGTGATGTCGAAATCCTGCCACTCGCCCGCGGGCTTTTCGGCCGACACGGCCGGGACGATGCGGCTGTAGATGGCGCCCATGTTGTGGTCCGCGGGCGCCTGGCCGTAGCTGTCGGCCACCTGGACCTCGTAGATCCCGCGGAGATAGATTCCGCTGTTGCCCTTCTCCGGCACCCTCACCTGCAGCTTGAGGTTGAAGTCCTCGAACTCGGCGTCGGTCCGCAGGTTGCCGTAATGTACGCCCGGCTTGCCTTTGTCGGGGGTGTCGTTGATGAGGACGCCGTTCTCGGCGCGCCACCCGTTGGTCGCGGCCTCTTCGATGAGCCGCCACCCCGACAGGTCACGCCCGTTGAACAGCTCGACGGGCTCGCCGAATTGGAGGCTCGACAGGTCGGGGGCGGGCGGCAGGGGCGGAATCCGCCGGCCGGAGAAGGCGCCGCGATCCACGCCGGAACCGTCGGTCCGGGGCCGCTCGGCCGTGCCCTTCAGTTCGTCGTCCGACACGGTGAGGCGCAGGGTGTCGGTGAACTGCTGTTTCCGGGCCGTCTGGCCCGAGGCGTCTTTCCGCTCGACTTCGTTGATGCGCGTGGCCACCAGGGTGTCGTCGTCGACGTAGACGCTCGCCAGGGGTAGCACGCTGCCGCCGCCCCAGAGGATGCGTCCGTCCAGGTAGCCCCCCTCGTTGGTGATCTCCAGCCAGCCGGCGGCTCCGCCGGGAATGGTCAGGGCCCATCGCCCAAGAAAGGGGTCGGCGGCGCCTTGGGCGGCCGCGAGCCCGCACATCCCGCAAAGGAACACCGAAAGCATGCCCGGTCTCATCCGCAATTCCTCCTTACCCGTGAAAGGTTTTCCGGGAGCAGTATGCGGATTGGCGGACGGACGGTCAAGGGAAGGCGGCCTTCCACGCGGTTTCGGGACGGCGCCGTCCGGAAGGGGCGTCTCTCCTCCTCCGTTCGAGCCGTCCCGCGTTGGAAAGCCGCGCCGGTCCCTTCAGGCTAGTTGGGCCCTTTGAAGCGGGTCACCAGGTTCAGGACGGCGATCATCACGTCCAGGAGAAAGGCCAACTGCTGGATGTTGGGCGCTTGGGCCGCGCGGGGCACGCTAACAGGCCGGATGTGTCGCATGGTATTCGGATCCTCCCTCTCAAACCTCACACGGCGGAAGCATAGCGGAGCGGCGGGGGCAGTTCAATCGCGGGAGATTCGGAATGGAATTCGGGCCGAAGGATGTTAGATGTGCGGAATTGGACAGGGCCGGGACGACGGGCCATGAAGGCGTTACATGTCCTTATCAACGCGGTGGAGGGATTGATGGCGAAGACGAGTCTGACGATGCCGCAGGTGGGAGACGAGGCGCCGAATTTCGAGGCGACGACGGGCACGGGCGAGCGGGTGACGCTCGAGGGGTTCCGGGGCCGCCCGGTGGTCCTCTACTTCTATCCC
>CAYVOE010000762.1:0-1717 GCA_964452795.1 uncultured Nitrospiraceae bacterium | reverse complement strand
CCTGGCGCACGTCCTCGACGATACGGGCGTCCACGGCGTCGCGGCGGGGCTTCGTGGCGCCGGCGCCTTCCAACACCGCCTCGTAGGCGTCCTGCGCCGTCTGGGTGGTCATGTCCGGTGTGGGCACAGGCAGAGGCAGCACGTGGTCGGGCGATTCGCGGGCGATCATGGCCCAGTCGTCGGTCATCACGGCGTCGCCGTCCACCAGGACGTTGTCCTTCGCATAGATGCGGGTGGTCTCGCCGCCGATGCGGAAGGCCGTGCGCCGCTCTCCTTTCACCGACGGTCCGGGCTTGATGTAGTTGGCGACGTAGTTGAGGGTGGCGGGGTCGTCGGCCGTGTATCCGGCGATGGCGCCCCAGTTGTAGATCACGTTGTTGCGGAAATCGAGGCGGAGCCCCGGCAATTCGCCGTACGTGCCCGGCCGGGGGCTGCGGGCGTTGTTGTGGGCGAAGAGGTTGTGGTGGAACGACACCTCGCCGTCGGTGCGCAGGAGCGACCCCATGCCGTGGGGGCCCTTGGGGTGCCAGCTGTCGTGGAGGCTCTCGGAGATGATGCACCACTGGACGGTGATGGCCGTGCTCCCCGCGCCGGACACGGACAGGTTCTCGTCGAGGGCCCAGCTCGTCGAGCAATGGTCGACGATGACGTTGCGCGATCGGCCGATGCTCAGGCCGTCCACGGCCTCGCGCATCGAATCGCCCGGGCGGATGCGGAGGTAGCGGATGATGACGTCGTGCGTGTCGGACACGACGACGCCGTAATTCTTCAGGCAGATGCCGCCGGCAGGGGCGGTGTGGCCCGTGATCGTAATGTAGGGATTGCGGATGACGAGGGGTGCCTTAAGCTCGATGGTCCCCGCCACGGCGAAGACCACCGTCCGGGGCCCTTCCGCCTCGACCGCTTCGCGCAGGCTGCCCGGGATAGGCGGCTCCTTGGACACGGCGGCCTGTGCGGGCAGGATGACCTCGCCCGAGCCGTCCCGCGTGACGGCGTCCCGTGCGCCTCGGCCGGGATGGTAGTCCTCGAGGGTGGTGACGGAATAGATGCGGCCGCCCTTGCCGCCCCGGGAGAAGGCGCCGAAGCCTTCCGCGCCGGGAAAGGCCGGTTCCTCCGCCGCTCCCGCATACCCGGCCAGGAGTCCGATCAATCCGAGCGTCGCCCAGCGCATGATTCTACCTGTGAACATGGGGCCATTCCTCCGATAGGGCTTCGTTTCGCCCACTATACCCGTTTGGAGGGCGAGAAGGGGAAGTACGAAATAAGAAAACCTTGACAAATATGCGGTTCCGCCGTATCATGCGTTTGGCACACAGGCATCCCCACTTATCCCCAACGGGGGGCGCATGAATCAGGACCGCAATCTGCTGTTCGGGATTCTTGCCGTTCAACTGCACAAGGTCACGCCGGGACAACTGGTCGAGGCGGCAGGCGCTTAGGCAGCGAACCCCCGTCAACCCCTGCACGAACATCTCCTGGCCCGGGGCGCCCTGTCCGAAGAGGACTGCCGCCTGGTTCAGGCGCTGGTGGCCACCGCCATCGAGGCCTATCGGGGCGATGCCTCCCAGGCCCTGGAAGGTTTCGGCGGCGACGCCCAGGTCCGGGCGAGCTTCTGCGGCACCCTGGAACGGGGAGCGGACGGCGAGGTGCGGGCGTCTCCGTCGCGCCGGGGATGGGAAGTCGACGAGGTCCCGGCCCTCGAGGAGACTCCCGGGCG
>CAYVOE010000761.1:0-1721 GCA_964452795.1 uncultured Nitrospiraceae bacterium | reverse complement strand
CGCCCCGCCGGTCGAGAATAAACCCGTTGAGGCGCCGCCGACCCCGATAGGGGCGGTTGTGAGCGACCCAGCCTCCGGTTCGACGGAACGTGCCCGCCGATCGGGTGCATGGGCGACCGCGCCTCTCGTGCCAGGTTCAGCACACAACGTGAAGGGCATAGCCTCGTGAGCGGGGCTCGAAACACTGTGGCGGGAGCTCGCCGCCGTTCGACCCGGTCTTGCGGCCGATGCCGCGTGCCCGGTCGAACCGACGGTGTGAGAAGCGGAAACGTCATGACATCAAATGGGACGACCCCTCGGCCCGAAGTCGGGGCGGCGGACGAAGCGACCTCGCGGGACCGCCACACCGCGGCCGGCGAGCGGGGCGGTCCCGGCTTCCTCCGGCGGCACGAGGCCGCGAGCCCTCTGTGTTGCATCGGCCCCCTCGGGACGCCCGACGCGCTTGCCTCGTCGAGGCGAAGCAAAGAGGGCGCGGCGAAAGCGTTTTCGAGCACCAACCCCCTCTTCGAGGCCATCCGGAAGTCTTTGCGCAACGTTCCGGCCGGGAGCGAACCGCCGTAACGCGTGCGGGACATTCGTCCGCGACAGTTGATAGCGAAAGACATCCCCGGCCCCGCGACGGTCCACCGTGCCCGGCGGGGCCGCATCGGGATGAGCCTCGTTCCGAGTCCGTGAACCGTGCCGCGTCTTTCAGCATAAGGACGTCGAAAATGCCTGAGGCCGTACAACTCGGCGATTTTCTCCTGGACCCAGCGGACCTGCCGACTTTGCCCGCCATCGCGACGGAGCTGCTTTCCATTGCGGAATGGGAAGAGATCGACGTCCGCAAGCTTTCGGACCTCATCGGACACGACCCGTCCCTGGCGTCGCGTATCCTGCACGTGGTGAACTCGTCTTTCTACGGATTTCCGCGGAAGATCGGCACCCTGTCGCAGGCCATCGTGGCCCTGGGCATACAGGCCACCCGCTCCCTGGCGCTTACCTATTCGGTGCTGAGCCTAGCGCCGCGAGGACGCACGGAGGCCTGTGACTACGGCCCTTTCTGGAGCCGGGCGCTGAGCGTGGCGATGGCGGCGCGCGAGCTGGCCCGCGCGGCCGAGATCCGGGCGGAAGAGGAGGCCTTTCTCGGGGGGCTCCTGCAGGACCTCGGCATGATCGCCCTGCAGCAGAAGCTTGGGGACCGGTACGCCGAACTCCAGGAACGGTTTGAACCCGGCACGCCGCTTCAGATCGAGGCGGAGCGCCGGGAACTGGGCACCGACCACGCCGTGGTGGGCAAGCACCTCCTCGAGACGTGGCAATTCCCGCCGGAACTCGTCGAGCCGGTGTTCCATCACCACGGTCCGGCGCCCGACCCGCCCCTCGAGCCCGACCTGCAGCGGATGTGCGGCCTCCAGGCCGTGGCCGGGGCCTTCGGCGGGACCCTCTTCGCCGGCAACCGTCGGAACGAGCTGCTCCCCGCGGCGCTCGAGCGGGCCCGCAAGGGCCTGGGCCTCTCCGCCGACGCGGTGGAGGAGGCGCTCCGGCGCGCGGATGCGGCGGTCCAGGAAAGCGCGCCGCTCTTCGACATCGCGCCGGCTCAGGGGGAATCCTTCGCCGGACTCTTCGACAAGGCGGCCCGCATGGTCACTCGGATGGTGGGGGAGCGGGAGATCCTGATCCGGCGACTCGAGGCCGCGGGAGAAGACGCGCTGAAACTTTCCGAGCAGCTTCGGGTGGCG
>CAYVOE010000760.1:0-1722 GCA_964452795.1 uncultured Nitrospiraceae bacterium | reverse complement strand
GACTCGCGCCGCGTCCGCCTGCTTGTCGCCGCCAACCTTCTCGCGTTGGTTGTGATCTTCACCTCGGGCAACACGGCCAATGCCCAGTGGGAGACGTATTGCCCGCCGACCGCGACGGGTTGCGACTGCCTGTTCGACGCCCCGCTGAACCCCGACGGGTGCTTCGACAACGGCGGTTCCGAGTTCCTCTGCTCATCCAACCAGTTCTGTTTCGAGCCTGAAGAGACGTGAAGTTGCCAGGGACGGGGTGGAGCATCGGGGGGCATGGCCGAGGGGCATCTCGGATCGTCCTGCTCCTGCTCGGGCTGACCGGGTGCGTTGATGACAGCGCGCGAATCCCGGGGTCGGTGATGGTTGACACGCTCGACGGCGTCATTCGAGTGACCAATACCGGGCCTGGTCTCTGGACAGACGCCTCCGCATGGGGTGTTCAGGAGGAGTTTCGCATCGGCGGATCCGAGCTGCCCCCGACACATCTGTTCATCAGCGGGAATCTGGCGCCGGCCATAGATGCAGACGGCAACATCCACGTATTGGAACACCTCGCGGCCACCATCGCCGTCTTCTCGCCTGCCGGCGAGCCGCTCCACAACGTGGGAACCCGGGGCCGCGGGCCCGCCGAGCTTGCCATGCCGACGGGGTGGATCCGGGACGACCAGGGCAACATCTGGGTGGCCGACACGGGCAACCGCAAGTATGCGGTGTTCGATCCAACCGGCGAATTCCTTGCCACCCATCCACGCCCTTACACCGCCTTCCCCCGGCGCATCCAGACCATGGGGTGGATCCCGGGCCACGGGATCGTCGACGAGGCGTCAGAAAGCGGCGAAGTCGTGATTCTGAACCCCGACCCGACGAGTGCCGCCCCCCCCGACGTCTTGATGCGGCTGCCGCTCGCGGGCGGCGCCTCACAGGCGGTGATGGACGCGACGATCCGGCGCCCCGGAGAGGAATTCACTCTCGTTGGTCGGCACTACGTGCCCCGCATGAAGTGGGCGATCGACCCCACGACGAGCACGCTGTGGGTCGGGATGACCGACGAGGCCCGCTTCGTTCAGCTGGATCTCGGGGGCGACACCCTGCGGGTCGTTACGGCCACCCACATGGACGGTGACGGCCTCACCGCCGCCGACGAGGCGCTGATCACCGTGGCCATGCGCCAGAGCGGGTTGTCGCGAGCCGAAATCGACCCCATCCGTCCCGTCTTTCAGGCCTTGCACGTGCTCGACGGGCATCTGTGGGTGCAACTGGTCGACACGCCGGGAGAGCCGTCGCCCCGCTTCGGCATCTTCGATCCGGACGGCGTCTTTCTGGGCGCCATAGACCTGGGCTTTGCCCCTGACCCCCTCGGAAACCTCTCGGCGCGGGAAGGGCGTCTGGTCGCGCCGCTGACCGGCGATTTCGACGTGCCCTACATCGTGGTCGCCCGGCTGGTCCAGGGCGGCTGAGGGGGGACGGCGGCCCCGCGCTCAGAGCCCCGCGAAGCGGAGGTACCAGGCCACGAAGTCGGCGCCCCAGAGCCAGGTGAAGGCGCTGGCATAGGCGAGAAAGATTCCGAGCGGGATCAGCTGGCGGAAGAGTAGCGAGAGGGGCACCGCGGCCAGCAGCGCCAGCACCGACCCGCCGAGCGTGGTGAGCGCCACCCCCACCGGGCCCAGAAAGGCGCCGATCACCAGCATCATCCGCACGTCGCCGCCGCCCAGCGCCGAGACGGGGACAGCG
>CAYVOE010000759.1:0-1724 GCA_964452795.1 uncultured Nitrospiraceae bacterium | reverse complement strand
TGCGGCGCCAGCTCGTGGCTCAAGGGCTGACGGAGGTGATGAACATGACCTTCAGCTCCGTCGATGCGACCCGCCGCGCGGGACTCCCGACGGAATACCAGGACATGGTGACCCTGGAGAACCCGCTGTCGGAGAACCAGTCGACCATGCGGACCGCCCTGGTCTCGGGGCTGCTGTCCAATGTGTCTGATAACCTTCGGCGCGGGGCCTCGAACGTGGCCATCTTTGAGGTAGGACCCGTGTATCGGCCGAAGGCGGGGGAGGACCTCCCCGAACAGGCTACCCGGCTGGGCGTGGCCCTGGCGTCGCCGCCCGGAGGGGGCGAGAAACACTGGAGCCGCCCGGCGACGCCGCCGGACTTCTACGATCTGAAAGGGTACGCCGAGGCGATCCTCGACGGATTCGGCGGGGACTGTCAATTTGTCTCAACGGAGTTCCCCGTGTTCTCGGCCGGCCAGGGCGGCCAGGTCGAGGCGGACGGCCGTGTCGTCGGCTGGCTCGGAGAGGTCCGGACGGAGGTGTTGAAGGCCTTCGACATCGAGGCGCCCGTGTTCCTGCTCGAGCTCGAGCTGGACCCGCTCATGGCCCGGTCGATTCCCCGACCCCAGTTCCAGACCATCCCCAAGTTTCCGCCGTCCCTGCGCGACCTCGCCATTCTCGTGGACGCGCCGCTGCCCGCGGGAGACATCGTCCGCACCACAAAAGAGGCTGGCGGAAACCTGCTCCGGCGGGTTAATATAATCGACGTCTACACGGGCAAACAGGTTCCCTCGGGCCGCAAGAGCGTGGCCCTGAGCCTGGTGTTTCAGTCGGAAGAACGGACGCTGACGGACGCGGAGACCAAGGAGGCGTGCGATCGGATCCTCGCCGCCTTGAAGACCGCGCATGGGGCGGAATTGCGGTGAGACGGTTTGCGCCCAAGAAGGTCGACCCGGTCGACCGCATCGAGGACGAGGTCGAGGCCATCCTGGCCTGCGTCGAAGACCTGCGGGCGATCTTCGAACGCTCCCGCGCCCTCATGGACAAGCAGGAGGGCGACCGCGAACGGCTCCAGCAGGACCTCTGGGCCGCCAAGAAAGAGCTCGCCGCCATCAAGCGCGCCAAGCACGACTACGACGCCCTCGCCGCGGAATACGACCGGCTGCGCGCCGACCGCCAGGAAATCCGCGAAGGCCTTCGCCGCGTCCTCGGCTACACCCGCGCCCTGATTGCCGAGATTCGTCCATGATCCGACCCACGGTGCTTCGAAAGGTCGGCGGCGCCACCCTCCAGGTACCGGTCTTCGTCGACGAAGAGACCACGGACGAGTTGGTCCGCCTGGTCAACGCCCGCCTGCAGAAAATAGAAGGGGAGAGCACCCGCATCGACACCCAGGCCTTCGCCCTCCTCGCCGCCGTCTCTTTCGCGGAGGATTACCTCCGCCTCCAGGAGGAACGGCGCCACGACCAGGAGGAGATCCTCAAGACCCTCCGCAAGGTGACCGAAGCCCTCCGCGCCCTCGCCCGCGACTTCCACGTCGACTGACCCCGCCAGACCCGCGCCTCGCCCCGCCACGGCTCCCACCCCGCGGGAGTTCCCTGGAGAGGATATACATGCAGCGCGTCGGCCCGGCCAATGACATGACCTCTCCGCGCTCACCCTCTACCAGTGGAAATTCCCCGAAGGGATGCATAGGTTAGCCCAGGGTCAGCGAGCGACAGCGAGCGCCACCCTGGGATCAGGAC
>CAYVOE010000758.1:0-1727 GCA_964452795.1 uncultured Nitrospiraceae bacterium | reverse complement strand
TTGGAGGGGCCCGTGATGACGGTGATCCCCGGACGGATCTCCAGGACGGCGTTCTCCACCGTTCGAAGTCCCTCGGGTCTCCGCGTCCCGCTCACGGCATCCTCTCTGCTGCGGCCGGTCCCCG
This sequence comes from uncultured Nitrospiraceae bacterium, assembly GCA_964452795.1. Taxonomy (GTDB): domain Bacteria; phylum Hydrogenedentota; class Hydrogenedentia; order Hydrogenedentales; family SLHB01; genus CAYVOE01. The sequence goes on along the minus strand of CAYVOE010000758.1, from coordinate 1,603 downwards.
CAGACCGGCTCTTTCCCAAATACTGTAGCGCATCACGGCGCCCTTGTCAATTCCTGATGCAGGAATGGACTATATGGATTTCATGATATAAATATAGTTGCGTTCGAAAAGCGTTGGCGTCGCTTGACTTGCTCGTTCATCGCCTGCCCTCCCTCCCCCGCTTGACCGCGCCCGACACTCCGTTCTGGAGCGGCGTAACCGGGACCGCGGGGTTTGTCGTATCCGGATCCCCCCGGCGGCCCGATTCGGCCGCCGGGGAGATCATCGTTCCGGGGTTACTTCATCCGACGCCGGAGCCAGCCCAGGAAGATCTCCTGCGCCTTTCTGGTGCACCGCTGCTCCCACCAGTACCCCGAAAAGGCGATCCAATGCGCCAGCAACTGGCACAGTTGGGCGCGTTCGATGGGGGACAGGTCGGATTCCTCGGCCAGGCGCGTCGCTTCCTGCTCGGCCCGCTCCTGCACGTTGGGATCCACGCCGGAGCCCGCCGGCCCCCATGCCTCCCGGCCGGCCCGGGGCGCCGACAAGGGCTCGGTCCAAGGGAGGTCGCCGCCCGGCGAACGGAGCCCGCCATCGGCTTCCGGATTGCCCGCGGCCGGTGCCGCCTCCTCAGCATCCGCGGCGCCTGTCGCGGCCGCGACGCTTCCGACGTCGCCTCCATCCGCTTCATGATCCTCGACGGCCTCCAAAGCGATTCCGGCGTCTTCCACGTCCTTGGCCGGTTTCGAGGCCGCCGGAGTCGCGTCGATCGGAGAACGCGCGTCAAGAACCGCGCCCTCGTCATTCCCCTCGGCCCGGGTGTCCACGACCTCGGACAACGCGCTTGGAGCCTTGGAGCGCCTCTTCTTCTCCGTCCCGGACTTCTTCCTCTTCAGGCTCTCATACGCGGCGTTAACGCTGATCTCTTCGCGCCGAAGCTTTTCCAGCGTCTCCTCGGAGGCCTCCCGCTTGATCGCCTTCACCTTGTGAATCACGTCGTGCGACACACCCGCCAGGTCCGCCAACCGGGCCTGGGTATTGACGCGATTCACAGAACGCCGAAGAAGGTCGGTACGCGTGCCCTGGTTGCGCTTCGCCTCCGCCGCGAAAATCGGTTCCACCTGCAGCGCCAGCTCCACACGCTGAAAGCGGTTGAGGTTTCGTCGGCCCAACTGGTTTTCCACGATCCACGCCTTCGCGGCCTCCCGGTCGGCGCATTCCCGGTACTCCACGCGGTACTCGATGTGGGGATGCTCCCTGCAAATGGCATAGCGGTGGTGCCCGTCGAGCAGGATGCCGTGGCCCTTCCACACCATCAGCGCATCGCGGCACCGACCCTCGGCCAGCAGGCTTTCCTCCAGCCCGACCCGCTCCCCATCGTTAAGGGAAGAGATCAAGCGTTGAAACTCCTCGTCGATGACGATGTCCTCGCTCTCCCCCCGGCGCCATGCCTCGGATTGCCCCGCCTCCGGCGTGTTCGGTTCGACCTCGAGCGCGAGTTCCGGCTCCGGGAACGCTTCATTCCCAACGCGAAGTTCGTCCGCCTTCGCTTCGACGTTCTGCGCGCGATCCCCTTCATCGTATGTGTGCGTCACAGCCATGCTGCTGCTCCTTTCTCGGAATT
>CAYVOE010000757.1:0-1730 GCA_964452795.1 uncultured Nitrospiraceae bacterium | reverse complement strand
GGAGCGGCCCCATGTGCAAGCACCTACGGGAGGAGGGTGTACGTCGTTTAGGCCCCTGCCGTCTGGGGGCGCCTATGCAGAGCGACGCGGCAATCTCACCCGTGGCAGGACCATGACTTCGCGGACATAGGTCTCTGGCTCATCTGAGATTTCCGCGTCGCTCGTGCGAGGGCGCTTCGGGATGGTCAGGGTGCGGATGTAGCCACAGGCATCTGAGCAAGGTCAAACGCCCGGTGTCCGCTCCTCGCAATGACGGGTTTATGTGTATGTATAACGGAGATGGAAGCTGCTCTTAGGGCCGTACGCCTCGGGCGGTACGGGCCCCTGCGAAGGCGAAAGGGCCCTACCGCCGCTCGATGAGGACGATGGCCTGGGTGCTGATGGCCTCTCCGCGGCCTTCCGGTCCCACGCCTTCGTTCGTCTTGGCCTTGATGGACACGCGGCCCGCCTCCACATCCAGGCAGTCGGCGATGCGGCTGCGCATGGCCGGGATATGGGGGGCCATCTTCGGCGCCTCCGCCACGATGGTGCAGTCGACGTTGGCCAGGGAAAATCCCAGTTCCCGGACCAGTCCCCAGACGGTGCGCAGCAACTGCAGGCTGTTGGCGTCCTTGAACCGGGGGTCGGTGTCGGGGAACCGCTGTCCGATGTCGCCCAGGGCGGCCGCCCCCAGCAAGGCGTCGGCGATGGCGTGGGCCACGCCGTCGGCATCCGAATGCCCCACCAGCCCCTTGTCGAAAGGAACCGTCACGCCCCCCAGGATCAACGGCCGTCCCGCTTCCAATCGGTGCAGATCGTATCCCAGCCCTACTCGAAACATGCAAGTCCCTCCCGTAGCACGCATTCCGCCAATGCCCAGTCTATCGGCGTGGTGAGCTTGAAGTTGAGCGCCGTCCCCCGGACGAGCCGAACCGGGCCGCCCGTGCGCCGGACCAGGGTGGCGTCGTCGGTGGCCGTGAACCCCTGAGCCCGGGCCGCCGCATGGGCCTCCCGAATGACCGACACGCGAAAGGTCTGGGGCGTCTGACACGCCCACAGGCGGCTGCGGTCGGGGGTATGGACCAGGAAGGCCTCGGAATCGGCCTCGAGGATGGTGTCGATGCACGGGACCGCCACGGTGGCCGCGCCGTGGGTCGCCGCCCCGTCAATCGAGGCCCGGATGGAGTCCGCCGAGATGAACGGGCGGGCCGCGTCGTGTATCACCACGATCTCGGCGTCGTCGTCGAGCGCGTCCAGTCCCCGGGCCACCGAATCCTGCCGCTCCGCGCCCCCGTCCACCAGGCGAAGATCCGCGTCCGGAAAGGCCCCTTCCAGGGCCTCTCGGAAGGCCTCTCGGTGTTCCGCCGGCACCGTCACCACGGCGCCGCGATGAAGTCCCAGGGGAACGAAGCGTTCGAGGGTGCGCACCAGCAGCGGCTTGCCCTCCAGCGGGACCAGCGCTTTGGGCACGCCCTGTCCCAGGCGCGTTCCCGAGCCCGCCGCGGGTACCAGGAGCTGCGCCTTCATCACATCACGTGTTGAAGCTTGGTGAAGATCATGCGCCCGGCGGTGGTCTGGAGGACGCTTGTCACGATCACCGACACGTCCTTGCCCACGTGGTCCTTGCCGCCGTCCACCACCACCATGGTGCCGTCGTCGAGGTAGCCCACGCCCTGATAGGCCTCCTTGCCTTCCTTGACGATGCGCACATGCATGTGCTCGTCCGGAAGCACCGCCGGCTTCAGCGCATT
>CAYVOE010000756.1:0-1738 GCA_964452795.1 uncultured Nitrospiraceae bacterium | reverse complement strand
GAGCCAGGGGCCCAGGATCCCCTGGAGCCCGAAGAGGAGTATGTAGATGAGGCCCGAGCTCACCGGCGACACCGACAAGGGCAGGTCGATGAGGGTGATGAGGGCGCTGCGGCCGAAGAATCGGAACTTGGCGATGGCCCAGGACGCCGCCACGCCGAAGACGACGTTGAAGGGTACGGCGATGGCCGCGGTCAGAAGGGTCAACCGCATGGCGGCGATGGCGTCGTCCTCTCGTATGGCGGCGAAGTAGGCCTCGACTCCGTCGGCGAGGGCCTGGACGACGACCGATACGAGGGGCAGGACAAGGAAGGCCGCAAGGAACACCATCGCCACGGCGATGAGCAGGAGCCGCACGGCGAGGGGTTCCGTGGTGGCTTGTCGGATTCCGGGGTTGTTCATGGTTGCGTCGTTCCTCGGTTACACGGCCGCGCGGGCGCCGCTCCAGCGTTGGAGCACGTTGATGATCAGCAGCAGGACGAAGGAGATGGCGAGCATGACCGCGGCGATGGCCGTGGCCCCCGCGTAGTCGTACTCTTCGAGCCGGGTCATGATGACCAGCGGCACGATCTCGGTCTTCAGCGGCATGTTGCCCGAGATGAACACCACCGACCCGTATTCGCCGAGGGCCCGCGCGAAGGCCAGGGCGAAGCCGGTGAGGAGGGGAGGGAACACCGTGGGGAGGAGCACGCGCCAGAAGGTCTGGAGGCGCGTGGCGCCCAGGCTGGCCGCCGCCTCCTCGAGCTCGGGATCGAGGTCTTCCAGGACGGGCTGGAGCGTGCGCACCACGAAGGGCAGGCCGATGAAGGTAAGGGCCAGGGTGATGCCGAGGGGTGTGTAGGCCACCTTGATGCCCAGCGGCTCGAGGTAGCGTCCCACCCAGCCGTTGCTCGCGTAGAGGCTGGTGAGGGCGATGCCGGCCACGGCCGTGGGCAGGGCGAAGGGGAGGTCGACCAGGGCGTCGACGATGCGCTTGCCGGGGAACCGGTAGCGCACCAGGACCCAGGCCACCACAAAGCCGAAAACGGCGTTCACCGACGCGGCCGCCAGCGACGCGCCCAGGCTGAGCTTGTAAGCCGCCCGGACCCGTTCGCCGGTGACCACGTCGATGAACTCGCGCCCGGTCAGCTCCGTCGTTTTCAGGAACAGCGCGGCCAGCGGCAACAGCACGATCAGGCTGAGGTAGAGCACCGTGTAGCCCGTGGCGAGGCCGAATCCCGGCAATACGCTGCGTTGCTTGAGAATCATGATCCTGCTCCCGAGGGAAGCCGCCCGGGGCGGGCGGCCGATGATCCGCTCCTATTTGCGCACGTAGATCTGGTCGAAGGTGCCGCCTTCGTTGAAATGGGTCTTCTGAGCCGCGGCCCAGCCGCCGAAATCGCCGTCGATGGTGAGCATCTCGAGGGGCGGGAAACGGTCGGCGTACTTGGCCGCCACGCTCTCGAGGCGCGGTCGGTAGTAGTGTTTCGCGGCGATCTCCTGGCCCTGCTCCGAGTACAGGTACTCGAGGTAGGCCGTGGCGACCTCCTGCGTGCCGCGGCGCTTGGCCACGCGGTCCACGACGGCCACGGAGGGTTCCGCCAGGATGCTCAGGGGCGGCGCCACGATCTCGAGCTTGTCCTTGCCCAGTTCGTTGACCGCGAGGAAGGCCTCGTTCTCCCAGGCGAGGAGGACGTCGCCGATGCCGCGCTGGACCTGGAGCCCATTCCGTCCGAGGTGAGTATCCCGGACCAGGGGCCGC
>CAYVOE010000755.1:0-1739 GCA_964452795.1 uncultured Nitrospiraceae bacterium | reverse complement strand
TTGTTCGAGGAGGCCGCGCAGATACCGGGGGTGTTGGGGGTCCGGCTCGGAACGGAGGACGGCCGGACCGTGGCCGAGTTCGGAGAATCCGAAGGCCTCGAGTCCGCGGTCCCCGAGCTTCCGCGTTGGGAGGAGTCGAGGCTGCTGCAGGCGGCGCGCGTCGAGCTGTCGCCCATCGTGCCGTCGCCGGGCGCTCCGGGACAACGCATGGGCGGCGGGCGCCGACTGGAAGCCGAATCGTCGATGCCGCCGGGGCCCTACGTGGCGGCCCTCGCGCTGGACGCGCGGCCGGTGCATCGATCGGCGCGGCGCGAGGCCTGGCGACTGGCGGTTTCGTCCGGCGCGACGGCCGGAGTCATCCTGCTGGCGGCGGGGCTGCTGTGGCTGTGGTTTCGGCGCGTATCGCTCGAGGCGGACCTTGCCCGGGCCCGCGAACTGGCCGCCGAGAACCAGCGCCTGGCCCACCTGGGCGCGGGACTCGCCCACGAGACGAAGAACCCCCTCAATCTGGTTCGCGGGCTGGCCCAGGACATTCTGGCCTCCGCCTCGCTTACGCCCGAGGCGCACAAAAACGCCACCCGCATTGTGGACGAGGTGGATCGCACCGTCGGTCAGATCAACGCCTTCCTGGAGGTCTCGCGTCCGAAGGAGCCGCGGCTCGAATCCGTCGACTTGCGCCCGTTGCTGGAGGAAGCCGCGAGCCTGGTGCATTCGGAAGCGGCCGGCAAGGAAGTCGCGATTGAAGTCGACCCGGAAGAGGTACGGGCCCTGGCCGACTCCGACCAGTTGCGGCGGGCGGTGCTCAACCTGTTGATCAACGCCCTTCGCGCCTGCGACGCCGGCTGCCGCGTGCGTATGGGCGCAGAGCGGAAGGGGCGCTTGGTGAGCCTGTATGTTTCCGACGACGGTTACGGAATCGCGTCGGAAGACCTGGCCCGCGTGAAGGAGCCCTATTTCTCGCGATTCGAGGGCGGGACGGGGCTTGGGCTGGCGATTACCGATCGGATCGCGCGCGCCCACGGTGCTTCGCTGACGGTGGAGTCGGAGCCCGGTCGGGGGACCCGCGTTACCTTAAGCGGGCTGCGCACGGTAGACTGAGGGCATGCACGAACCGATCATCGCCATTGTGGACGACGACCCTGCGCAGCGGCAGCTATTCGACAACGCCCTGCGCCGCGCCGGTTACCGCACGATCCTGTGTCCGGATGGGGAGGAGGGGCTCGAACAGGCGCCTCGGGCCGATCTGATGCTGCTGGACGTGCGCCTGCCCGGCATGAGCGGGCTCGAGGTGCTGGCCCGCCTGCGCGAGGAGCGCCCCGAACTGCCCGTGATCCTGCTGACAGCCTACATCGACGTGCGCGACGCCGTCGCCGCCATCAAGGGCGGCGCCCTCGACTACCTCGAGAAGCCGGTGGATCTGGACGAGCTGATCGCCGCCGTGGACGACGCTCTGGGGCGTTCCGACGCGTCGAGCCGCGCCAGCCGGCCCTATCGCCTGCCGCCGGACGTGGTGGCGGAGAGTCCCGCCATGCGGGAGCTGTTCGCCCGGGCGGCGCGGGCCGCCTCCGCGGAGGTGCCCGTCCTGATTCTCGGCGAGAGCGGCACCGGCAAGCAGGTGGTCGCCGAGTTCATCCACGCCAACAGCCCGCGGGCGTCCATGCCCTTCGTCGCGCTCGACGGCGGCGCCCGGTCCGAGAGCCTGGTGGAAAGCGAACTCTTCGGTCATGAAAAGGGCGCCT
>CAYVOE010000754.1:0-1747 GCA_964452795.1 uncultured Nitrospiraceae bacterium | reverse complement strand
CCCCACTGCGTTCCCGATAGCGGCCATGGCGGACGCGGCTCCACGCGCGGCCCGGTGCGGGGTCCGCCTGTGCCGCGCCGCCCGCGGGGCGCGGTGGGGCAAGGAATCCTAGAAAGGCAACTGTAATGAAGAGGGCTGTGTTTTGGAGCGCGCTCACGGTGGCGGCGCTCGTGGCGGCAGGATGGGGAACGCAAGCGCGGGTGGAGGCCCAGGGCGAGGAGGACGCGGGCGCATCGTTAGCCGTATCCGCAGCGGACGAGCCGGCCGGACCAACGCCCGAGGAGAATCCCGAGGCGTTCATCGGCCGCAAAGCCGTTGAAGCCGGCGCGGCGGCGAAGGTCGGGCTGATACGGCCCTTGCCCCAGTCGTGTCCGCCCTTCTACCTGCGCGACGAGTTCGGCAAGATCATCGACCCCACCTACGTGCCCACCGACGACGCGGGCAACCCCCTCCTGGACGAGCACGGCCAGCCGGTGAAGCCCGTTCTCAACCCCGTGGACGTGCGCCAGACGTGCATGCCCTGCCACGACGTCGACACCATCACCCAGGGCTACCACTTCCAGATGGGTTATCGCCAGATGTACGACCCCCACAAGCTCGGCGAACCCATCCCCCTGGACAAGAGCCCCGGCTTCTACGGGAAGTGGCTGCTCCTCTACCAGCGCGAGCTGGCGCCCAAACACTTCACCGACGCTTCCGAAATCGACATGACCCCCTTCGACTGGGTGGTCAACTGCGGCATTTGCCATCCCGGCGGCGGCCCCGCCGAGTTCGACCGCGCCGGCAAGCGCTACTCCGACGTGGCCGGCTCCGACGCCGCCATGACCGGCGCCTTCGACGGCGACTACTACAACCAGCCCTGGGACAAGTCGGGCGTGGCCGGTCCGGACTGCTTCATCTGCCACATCGAGACCTACGACTACTCCCTGCGCGCCCAGCAGCTCAAGAAGTGGAACTTCAAGTGGGCCGCCACCGAGGCCGCCAACTTCGGCGTCGTCGAGGGAGCCGTCAAGGACGGCGAGGTGCCCAAGGTTCAGTACAACGAGAACCTGTTCATGCCCGACGGCAAGGTCTACCTCAAGATCCGCCGTCCCGACGACCGCAACTGCCTGTTCTGCCACGACCTGTCGGGCGTGCAGAAGCGGGGCACCACCTGGCACAACAACTACGTCCAGGACGTGCACACCCAGCAGAACATCAAGTGCATCGACTGCCACGAAGGCGACATCCGGCACAACTTCGCCAAGGGCCACTCCTTCCCGCAGACCGTGCGCGACGACCTCGACAACACGATGAAGGACTGCCGGGAGTGCCACTACTCGGAGGCCATGGGTGCGCCGAACTACACCCACATCGGCATCCCGCCGCTCCACTTCGAGCGCATGAGCTGCGAGGCCTGCCACATCACCCGGCGGCCCTTCCTCATGACCCGCGTGGTCGACACCACCACGGGTAAGGCCATCGAGCTGCCCAACTCGGCCGACTACCGGAGCACCGGCCATTTCCTCTTCGGCACCGAGTGGTACCGCATGGACCAGCAGGGCGCCGAAGCCACCGTGGATCCCTACACGGAAGCCGAGGTCCAGGCTGCGGCCGACCTCCTCATTACGGCGGACTCGCCCGTGCGCAGCCGCTACCTCGTCAACTACGAGCTTGAACCCCTGCCGGAAGGCGAGTTCACCGTTCGCGAGTTCATCGAGAGCGACCCGGCCGACGCCGAGGGCGGTTTGCCCATCGCCGACCGCCC
>CAYVOE010000753.1:0-1769 GCA_964452795.1 uncultured Nitrospiraceae bacterium | reverse complement strand
GATGACTACGAGGAGCTCGATGAGGGTGAATCCGCTTCGCCGTTTCATGTCCGCCGTACTCCTTTGAACTTTGGTGCCGCACCCCGGGCTTCCGACCGCCGCGCCGCCGCCGGCAACCGATCCGCCGCCGGAACCCCTTTTCCCGTCGATGTTCATAATGAAACCTTCAATCACTCGCGTCGAACATCGCGCTCCCTTATAGCAAATGTTCGACCGGGTTGCAAGCATTTTATCTCTTTTTAACAAGTGTTTAGATCCCGGCGCGTTTCCGGGCCCTCTGCCGCCGTAACTGATTGAAGGGTCCTTGACGTTTCGACCCCGTTGGATGTATCTTAAATGCACCATTGGCGGGAGTTTCCGGATGTTCCGCGCAGCGACGGCCTGCTTGCGCAACCCGCCGGGCCTTCGCGCAATCACTTGTAAACAGGGAGACAGCATAGGTGGCGAGATCGACGAACAAGACGGCTTCGCCGGCAGACGAACCGTTCGCGCAGGCCCTTCGAAACTGCCGCACGCGCCAGGCGCTGGTGTTCGCCCTGCGGGAGGCCATCGACGGCGGCGTCGTGGAGCCCGGCCGGCGGCTGCCGTCGATCCGCCAGCTCCAGGAACTGTCGGGCCTGCGCTACCACGAGATCTACCGCGCCCTCGAGACCCTGGCCGCCGAGGGCCGGATCGAGCAACGCCACGGCTCCGGCACCTATGTGCTCGAGAAGAACGGATCGCCTCGACGTCCCGAGAAATCGGAGCTGAGCATCGGCGTGCTCTCGCCCACCTGGGATCCCGACTTCTCGCGCTACGGGATGGCACGGTACCTCAGCGGGATCTCGGCCCAGGCCGACCTGCGCCACCGCGTTCAGATCCTGCCGTCCCGCGTGGCCCTCGAGAACCCGTCGGACTTCCTCTCCCACATACGCCATCTCCGCCTGGACGGGCTGATCTGGATCAAGCCGCCCGTGTCGCCGCCCCTGGCTCTCATCCGGGTGTTCGACGCGGGCGTGCCCGTCGTGTTGCTGGGGCGCTCCTATGCCCATTTGCCGATTCCCGTGGCCGATTTCGACGCCGACGCGATGGGCGAGGCGGTGGCGGAGTTCATGGCGAACCGGAACCGGCGCAAGGTGATCTGCATGGTGGGGGTGCACGACGACCGCCAGACGGAAGTCCAGGTCGCCGCCTTGCGCCGCAGCTTCGAATGCCGGGGCCTGGCCCTGCCCGACGACCGGTTCATCACGGTCCGTATCGAGAGCGCCGCCCAGGTCTACAGCCTCGACCTGCGGGAGAGCGTGATCCGGTTCTTCCAGGGGCACCCCGACTTCGACGGCGTCTTTTCCATTCACCCCGACCAGTTGGGCGTCCTCGAGCACCTGCACGCCTCGGGTTTCCGCCGGTGTCCCGAGGAGTTCCTGCACCTGCACTACGGGTACCCGGACGTGCACGGCGGCCGACCCTGCCCGTCCTTCCCTTCGGCCTTCATCAACTGCATCAGCGCCGAGATCGGGCGTCGGGCGGTGGTCGAGCTCGAGAAAATGTTCGGCATCGAACCCAGCCCCGAGTCCATCGACTGCGCCCCCCGCGTCACCTACGACCCCTATTAAACCCGGCCCGGCCCCCGACCCGCACGGCCGCGCCGTCGGCGAATGCTCTCTGTCCGAATCCCGCAAAATAACAAGGGCGGGAGGCCCGGGACGCGCCGCGGACCTCCCGCCGAAGAAGACTTGCGCCGAACTCAGCCCTGGCCGCCCCACAGGCCGACGCTGGCCATGTAGCGGATG
>CAYVOE010000752.1:1143-1770 GCA_964452795.1 uncultured Nitrospiraceae bacterium | reverse complement strand
AGTCGATGGGGTCGTAGTGGACGTTGGGCCAGTGGGGCTCTTCCATGGTGAGCCAGTGGCGATAGGCCTTCAGCCGCCACTCGAGGAGCCACTCGGGCTCTTCCTTCTTTGCCGAGATCAGGCGAATGACGTCTTCGTTCAAGCCCGGGGCCACGGTCTCGGACTCGATGTCCGTTTCCCAGCCGTACTTGTACTGCTGCTCGGCCAACTCGCGGATCTCGCGATTGCTCTGCTCGACCCGGGTGCCGGTGTATTTTGCTTCCGAACCGGTCGCTTCCGGAATGCTCATGAATCTCTCCCTTGAATTGGGGTCGGCTTCCGCAAGCGGACCCTGCGATCCGTCGTGTACCCTGACCCTATCGGGGTAAACGCTCCGGGGCTGCTCCATGCTTCCCGCCCGGACATAGGTCTCCCGGAGCCGAATTTTCACGAGCGGACTTGGGGGTGATGCCCTGACGGCCGGAACTTGCGGAAGGCCGTGTGCCTGGCGAACCTGCTGCGCTCCCCGCCCGATCAACCCCGCGTCAAGCGCCTGAGATCTGACCGCAATCGGACAGCCAGCGTGCTCATATCCAGGGAACACTGGCCTCGAAAACCTTTATTCCGCCGTATATTTCCGGGTGCAGT
>CAYVOE010000752.1:0-1133 GCA_964452795.1 uncultured Nitrospiraceae bacterium | reverse complement strand
CGGCCGGTAGAAGAAAATGCGCCGTCGGATGCCCCCGCCGGCATCGGCGTTCGCATGAGAAAACGGGAGCGAAGCCTTGCCGGCTCCGCTCCCGTCGAGGAGGAGGTTCTTGTCCTGTGGGCGCGCGCTTCCGCCGCGGCGGAAGGGGCCCTCGGGATTAGTTTTCGACCGCCGCGGACATGGCGTTCATGAGCGGGTTGTCGGTGCTGGGATACCGCTTCCACTCGACGTGGCCGTCCATGTACAGGATGTTGGAGCCGCCGGGAAGGTGGGCGAACTTGCGCGGGGTGGTCGCGAGCCGGTCCCACATGACGGGCACCTGGCTCTGGGCCCTGGCCGCGCCCGCGGGGTTGTTGATGTCGGTGATGAGGAAGCGCTCGGCACCTTCCTTCAGACGCATGAGCACGTTGCCGTCGGCGCTGCCCCGGAAGCCCCTCTGGATGGTGGCGGGCGGAAGCTGCGCCCACAGGGCCGCGGCCGCCGACTCGCCGATGAGGGGCGCGATGCCGGCCTGGCTCTGCATGGCCTGGTTGTACGGGGCCAGGGCTCCGGCCAGGGCGCCGATGTTGATGTCGCCCGCGTCGGCCGGGTACCGCGCCTGGGCGCCTTCGGTGCCGATGATCAGGCCGCCGGACCAGAAGGCGTTGGGGGTATCCGTGAGGTAGCCCATGTAGCGGTAGCCGCGGGCGCCGATGTGTTCCACGTCAATCTGGTTGGCGGGGACCACGTAGCCCAGGGAGTTGACGTGCACGCCGTCGCCGCACCAGCGGCCGCCCGGACAGTCGAGGTTTTCTTCCGGCCGGTTCGCCGAGTCGCCGTCCGACGGGCAGAACAGCAGCATCAGGTCGGTGACATACTCGGGATAGAGGGACGGCATGTGCATGAATTTCTGCCACTGGCCGTTTTCGTTGTTGCTGTGAAAGCTCCAGCGGGGCATCACGAAGCGGCCTTTGTTCTCGCCCGCGTACATCTTGTGGACGACGCCCCACTGCTTGAGGTTGCTGGCGCAGGTGGCCCGGTTGGCCGCCTCCCGCGCCCGTGACAATGCCGGGAGCAGGATCGCCGCGAGGATGCCGATGATGGCGATCACCACCAGCAGCTCGATCAGGGTAAAGCCTTTCCTGATACTACGC
>CAYVOE010000751.1:0-1773 GCA_964452795.1 uncultured Nitrospiraceae bacterium | reverse complement strand
ATCGAGAAGGCCGCGCCCGCCGTCGTCTCCATCAACGTATACCAGATTCAACGGCAGGCCGTCCTCGATCCGTTCTTCCGCGACTTCTTCGACTTCTTCAACGGAGGCCGGCCCCGGTACCGCGTGCGCGAGCGGGAGATCCAATCCGTGGGCAGCGGGTTTCTCTTCGACCCCGAGGGACACATCCTGACGAACTACCACGTGATCGAAGGCGCCGACGGGATCAACTCCGTGACCCTGCCCGACGGGCGCAACCTCGACGTCACCCTCGTGGGGGTGGACCCGCTGACCGACCTCGCCGTGCTCAAAGCGGAAGGCGAGAACCTCCCCTACATCCCCCTGGGCGAGGCGGAGAACCTGCTCATCGGCGAATGGGTCATCGCCATCGGCAACCCCTTCGGGCTCCTGATGAACGACCCCCAGCCCTCGGTGACCGTCGGCGTGGTGTCGGCCGTTCACCGCCGGGTCAACCCCCAGGCCGGCCCGGCGTCGCGCCTCTACCAGGAGATGATCCAGACCGACGCGGCCATCAACCCCGGCAACAGCGGCGGACCCCTCGTCAACGCCGACGGCGCCGCCATCGGCGTCAACACCATGATCTTCAGCCAGAGCGGCGGCAGCGTGGGACTGGGATTCGCCATCCCCATCGACCGCGCCCGCCGCGTGGCGGACGAGATCATCCAATACGGACGCCGGCGCAATCCCTGGGCCGGGTTCCGGGTGGACGACGTGCGAAACGTCGACCCCCGCATCGTCCGGGAACTCGGCCTCACTTCCGCGGCCGGGACCATCGTCGTCGAACTGCTCGAAGACAGCCCTGCCGCGCAGGCGGGCCTCCGGGTCGGCGACCTCATCACCGCCATCAACGACCGGGAGATCCGGCGGCCCGTGGACGTGGACTTCGCCATCGGGAACCTCTTCGTGGGAGACACGGCGACCCTCGTCCTCCAGCGCCGAGGCCGAGAACTCCATATATCGTTCGATATCAAAGAGCTCGCGCGATAGCGGTTCTCCTTTCGTTCCTTTCTAGAGCGCTCCGCCGTCGATCCACGCGCGGATGCTCGCCACCTGCGAATCCGTCAGCGGCGGCCCTTTCGGCGGCATGGGCCTCACTCCGGACTGGCCGCTGATCATCTTGAACAGCAGGCTCCGTTGCGCCTTGCCCGGCACGATGGCCGCGCCCGAACGCCCGCCCGCCAGCGCGTCTTCCCGCGTGGCGAGGGACAGGTGCCCCTTGTCGTCCTCGATGTGACAGGACCCGCAACTCTGCACGAACACCGGTTTCACGGCCGTTTCAAAGGTTACGGCGTTCGCGGGCGGGGGTGCCTCGGCCTGTACGGCGTGGGTAGTAAGGGATGAATCCGTGGCGGCGCAGCCGAGGCCGATCCCGACCACTACGAAGGCCGTCGCCGTAACGGCGACGATGTCTCGCATCGAAATCACCTCCTTCGCTGGAGGTATTCGCGAGGCCAGGAAAATTACGTCAACGCTACGGACATTTCCCTAGCGTGCGCTCTGAAACCGTCGTCCCGGCCCCGACATCCGTCCCGCCCATCACAGGGCTGCGAGGACTGCGCTCAATGGGGCTGTGAGCCTGCCCCCCACCCGTCATTGCGAGGAGCGGGCCCTTGGTGCTCGACGTCGCCGGGGCGCCTTTGAATGCATGCACACCCTGATCATCCCAGGGCGCCCACACATAAGCGACGCGGCAATCTCACATGAGCCTTTGACTAAAACCCGAAGGCATCCCATAGGTAAAGATTGCCGCGTCGC
>CAYVOE010000750.1:0-1775 GCA_964452795.1 uncultured Nitrospiraceae bacterium | reverse complement strand
GGTGAGCCGCCGCGCCGCCCCGGAAATCCGGGTGGGCGAGGCCTACCGCTACACCATTCAGGTTCAGAACGTGACCGACCAGCCGCTGGCCGCCGTCTCGGTGACCGAAGTCTTGGGCGAAGGCATCGACATCGTCGCCGCGGAGCCCTGGGGCGAATCGGGCGCCAACGGTCAGTTCCGGTGGCTCCTGGGCACCCTGCAGGCGAACGAGTCCAAGACCATCGAAGTCGCCGCCATCCCGTCCGAGCCGGGCAGCTACGCCTCCTGCCTCGCCGTCCAATACGAGCCGGCGTTGTGCGCGGTCCTGGAAGTGACGAATCCCCAGATCCGCCTGAGCAAGCAGGGGCCCGATCAGGCCTACATGTGCGACGAGATCGTCTACCGCTACGCCGTGTCGAACACCGGCACCGGCGAAGCGACGAACGTGGTCGTCCGCGACGTGCTTCCGAAAGGATTGGCGTCGTTCGACGGCGAAGGCGAAGTGACGTACGAGTTCGACTCGATAGGCCCCGGCGAGACCGCCGTGTTCGAAGCGCGCACGCGGCCTTCCGCCCCCGGCCAGTTCACGAGCCGGGCCATCGCCGTCATGGGCGAGCAGCAGGTGTATTCCGAGCCGGTATCGACGCAGGTCTATCAGCCCCAATTGGCCGTTCAGGTCAGCGCGCCTCAATGGCAGTACTCCGGGCAGCCGGTGAACTACACCGTCCAGGTTGCCAACACCGGAGACGTGCCGGCCCCCGACGCCGTGGTCACCATCGAAGCGCCGGGCCTGGACGTGGACGACAGCGAACACGAGCTGGGCACCCTGCGCCCCGGGGAGACGAAGGCCTTCAACGTGACCCTCCGAGGCCGCAGCGAAGATTCGAACATGCGCCTGGTGGCGGTGGCCGAGAGCCGCTGCGCCGAGCCGCAGCGCGCCATGGCGGCCACGGAGCTCCGCAACATCCCGGCGCTCCTCCTCGAGACCGTGGACAACCGCGACCCGGTGCCGTTGGGCGAGACCACGGTGTATACCGTGGTGGTGAAGAACCAGGGCACCGGCCCGGCGGAAAACGTCACGCTTACGGCGGAAGTGCCGCCCCAGCTCGAGATCGTCGGCTCCCGCGGTGAGACCGAGGTGCAGCAGGAAGGAAGCCAGCTTCGGTTCAGCCCCCTGGGCAGCCTGGCGCCGGGCGAACTCGCCACCTGGCTCATCGAAGCGCGGGCCAACGAGCCCGGAGACGTCCAGTTCCGGGTCGAAATGAGCAGCGAATTCCTCCAGCAACCCACCCCCGACGTCGAGCCGACGCGTCTGATCGCTGAAGATGCGCCCGCCCAGGCGCGGCAGCCGGGCGGCGCGCTCGGTGCCGAGGAAGGTCGTTCGGAGACGGCCCGTGAGACCGAACAGACCGACCAGATCGATCGACCTCAGGTCCGGATTGGCGCGACGCCGCCGGCCGAAGGACAACCCCAGGCGCAACCGCAACAGCCCCAGCAACCGCAGGCGACTCCGACGCCCTGATGCAGGGTAAGGCCGGACGCGGCGGACACGATCCCGTGCCTGTCGCGTCCGGCGCCCGTAACCCTACACCATGCAACAGGCCCCGGCCCGAAAGCGCCGAATTCGAGAAAGGCGCGCCAGAAAGGACATCCCTATGTTCCACCACGTGAAAGAGCTGCAGTTCAACGCCCGGGTCTCCGGTCCCGACGCACGCTTTGCCGGACTCCTGCTCGAGCAGTTCGGCGGACCCAACGGCGAACTGAAGGCGGCCATGCAGTATTTCGTCCAGTCCTTC
>CAYVOE010000749.1:0-1782 GCA_964452795.1 uncultured Nitrospiraceae bacterium | reverse complement strand
CGCCGAGGCGGCCACGGCCATGGAATTCGGCGCCAGCAGCGAAGACATCGCCCGGGCCGTCCATGCCCACCCCACCCTGTCCGAGGCCTTCAAAGAGGCCGCCCTCGCCGTGGACGAGCGACCCATCCATATGTAGGGCAGGCGGGACGGCGGGTCTGCCGATCCGACCGGTTCGCGAATCCGTCCTTGAAAGAGCAACCCCGACGGGACGTCAAACGGAGACGTCCCGTCGGGGTTCTGGCAAACCAATCGCTGCGGGCTCTATCCGGCGTTCACCACGGTCTCTTCTACGGGACCGTTGTCCCAGACCTTGGGGAAGTAATCGCCTTCGAGGATCTCACCGGGCTGAACCGTGACGCGGCGGTCCATGATGTGGCCGCCCTGCGGCTTGTAGCGCGTGTAGCCGGGCATGTAGTGCACGGCGATGGCCGGGCGGCCGCGGTCGGAGGCGTTGCTGGGGCTGCCGTGCCAGGTGAGGCAGTGGTGGAACATCACCTGGCCCTTCTTTACCTCGCAGGGCACCCGTTCGATGACGATGCCCGAGGGCAGGTCGTCGAGGTCGGGCTGAGGCTCGAAGGTGTCGGGATCGGTGCCGATGGTGCCGCCCTTGTGGGGACCCCACTTGTGGCTGCCGGGGACCATCCACATGCAGCCGTTCTCGACGGTGGCGTCCTCGAGGGCGGTCCAGGCGGACACGAGGTCCGCGGGCTGGATGATGGGCCAGTAGGGGTGGTCCTGGTGCCAGTCCGTGGGGCCGCCGACCCTGGGCGGCTTGTACTGGATCTGGTCGTGCCAGATCCGCACCACGGGATGGTCCATGAGCTGGGCCGTGAGGGCGCAGATGCGTTCGTTGAACGCATGGCGCCGGAAGAGATCGTCGGCCTCCCAGATGTTGACGACCTGATATACGATCTTCCCGGTACCTTCTCCCAACAGGTTGCGTTTCAGTTCGGGCTTGTTCTTGGCGCGGTCTTCCAGGACGGCGAACATGCGCTCGCGCAGGGTGTCCGCTTCGGAATCGCTCAAGACCTGGGGCCCTAAAATGAACCCCTTCTCCCGGAACTCCTGGATCTCGGATTGCGTGAACATGGGCTTGACCTCACCGGCAGAGGAACAGTATGGTCGGGGCGGACCGTCCGCCCGATGCTTTCGCTAAGGATCTAGCACTCCGGGCGCATGCGGATCAAACCCACCCTGGAAGAATCCTCTTGTGGCCGGGCCGGCAAAGCCCTGCGATCGACGTCCGTTGCGGTGGCAGAAACTCGATGCAGCTCCTTCCATATGCTTGTCCGGAAACGATTTAAGGGTGGGCGGTGTTGATGTAGCGGTCCCGATTTCCCTGCGATACGTCCCGGTATACCGAGCGAAAAACTGGAGTAGACGCGAAGATGAAAAGAGAGGAACCGTTGTTCGATCGGAATTATTGGGCGGGTGCCATGTCCGTTTTTCTCGACGACCTCATCCTGGACGGCCGCGCGCCGGTCGGAGCCGCTTCGCCCGAATGGTGGCGGGCCTATCTGGCCGCCGAGGCCCAGGCCATCGACCGCACCCTGACCAAAGAAGACCTCGAGTTCATCCTCGCCGAACCCGGCGCGTAGCCCTCGCGACGGCGTGGAGCGATGCGGATTCGGGGGTTCGCGACGAGGGGCTGCGGCCCGGCGCGCAAGAGCGCCCCGCAGGGGATATATACGCAGCGAGTTGGCCCGACCAACGATTCAGACCGCTCCCACATCGCCGTCTCCCCGGAAAATTCCCCGAAGGGGATACATCAGTTAGCCCAGG
>CAYVOE010000748.1:0-1788 GCA_964452795.1 uncultured Nitrospiraceae bacterium | reverse complement strand
GCTCGTCCGAGATGCGCGGGACCACCGCCGGCTTCCCCGTCTGGACCACCCGGCCCGTGATCCCCTCGCCGGGACGGTACCGGCCCCGTTCCTGCTGGCTCAGGGACAGGCCGTGGGCCGCTTCGATCGACAGCTCGCCCGTGTCCCGGTTGAGCAGGGTGAGGGTGCCCCGCTCCATCCCCGTGTGCTGGGCCATGAGCTTCAATACCGAGCCCACCTCGTCGCGGATGTCGATGCTCCGGTCCAGGGTCTGGCTGATGTCGAATAGGAGGGACAGCTCGCGGATTTCCCTACGAACTTGTGGCTGATCGATCTGTGAGGCCATGTATCGTTGCGCCTTATAGGGGATCGGGAGAGAACACACGGTGCATTTCCGAGAAAAGACACGTTAGTGTAGGAAAAGGCGACGTCCAAGATCAAGCTTTTTCGTGATTTGGACGCCGCCTTTCTGGAGCAGGCGCGGCAATCGATGCGGCAGGCCGTTGGTGACTCCGGAAATCCTACATTCGTGTTGGAAACGAAGGCTTTTTCAAGATGTCCGGGGCCCCGCCTGCCGGGTTTGTTATTGGCCTTCCGACTCCTCCCAGTGGAACCGGAGGGTGCACAGGGCGCCGGCGCCGACCGAGGCCGCCACGGCGCCGTCCGCCTCGACGGGAACTTCGCGGACGGGCTCCTCGTTGAGGTTGCACAACTCGGCGCGCACGGGCCGGCGGGCGAAGCGCACCCGGGCCTCGGCCTCCGGCGATCCCGGATTCCAGAGGCGCACGACGCCGCCCTTGCCGTCGTCGGTCGGCTTGATGGCCGTGACGACGCACCGATCGCCCTCGACGGAGAGGAACGACGTCGGCTCGGGGAGTTCCACGGCGTTGTGGGCGTACACGGGCGCCTGGTCCGCAGCCACGAGGCGCAGGGCCGCCGCCGGGTCGAAGGCATCGGCGAAGGGGTAGAGGCAGTACTCGTACTCGAGGGTCTGGCGGAGCTGGCCGTCCGGCTCGCCCGCGGTGCCCACGGTCTGGCCCGTGGCCCGGAAAAGGGTGAGGGCGAGGATGGTTTCCCAATCGCGGTCCTCGACCTCGTACTCGTGGAGGCCGAAGGGCGCCAACACGGCCAGGCCGACCGGTCCGTCGCCGCCCGCGCCGTGCATCCCCTCCACGCCGAAGAAGGAGGTGAAAGCCTTCTCGGGGTTGACCCGTTCGTGCCAATGAGCGGTCTCGGCCGGGATCTCGACGGGCCGCCGCACCACGGCGAAAGGCGTGTCGGCGAAGGATTCGGCCGTCTCGATGTAGGTGGGGAACAGGACGCGCAGCCGATGGTCGTTGGCGCCGTTTTCGACCGTGGTGCGGACGCGCAGGCACGGGAGGCCCTTCTCGACGGTGATGCGGTCGACGATGCGGACGGTTGCCCGATCCTCGCTGCGGCGCCAGGCCCTGGGCTCGAGCCCGCGGGGCAGATCGATCTCGCGGTCCACCCGGAAGGTGGTGCGGAGCGGTCCGTCCTCTTCGACGGAGGTGGTAACGCGGCTGCCGGGGGTGACGACCACCCGGTCGCTCACCAGGGGGCCTCGGGTCCAGCCGTCGCCCGCGTCGCCGCTGTCCTCGTACTGGAACAGGTTCGAGTAGGTCGAGTCGGAGGCGAGATGGACCAGCTCGCCGGTGCCGTCGGGCCGGAGGCTGAACTCGATGAGCCCGTTCGACGCCGACATCCGCCCGTTGCGCAGGGTGCCGAAGTTTCGGGTGGCCTCGTCGGTGGGCTCGACGCGAAAGCCCGTGTACCCGCAGGCCGGCAGGT
>CAYVOE010000747.1:0-1791 GCA_964452795.1 uncultured Nitrospiraceae bacterium | reverse complement strand
GCCCCATACGGTGTGCCTCGTTCCCGAGAACCGCCAGGAAATCACCACCGAGGGCGGGCTCGACGTGGCGTCCCAGAAGGACCGCCTTACCGGCGTGGTGGCGGACATGCACGAGCGGGGCATCCGGGTCAGCCTGTTCATCGATCCCGAGATCGAGCAGGTGCGGGCCAGCGCCGAGACGGGGGCCGACTACGTCGAGCTCCACACGGGGACCTATGCCAACGCCGCCCCCGCGGACGTGCCGCGCGAGTTCGACCGCCTCGAGAAAGCCGCCCAGGCCGCCGTCGACGCGGGCCTGGTGTTTCACGCCGGACACGGACTGAACACGCGCAACCTGCCCCCGGTGGCCGCCCTCCCCGGGCTCCACGAAGTGAACATCGGTCATTCCATCATCGCGCGGGCCCTGTTCATCGGACTCGACGCCGCCGTCAAGGAGATACTGCAGATACTCGACAGGTACTCACGCTAGGGGCTCCCTTTCGGCCCGGCGGGAGGCATCCACCCGGAGAACACGCCATGATGACGGAACTTCGTACACGATCGATAGCGGTTTTGGCGACCATCGCGTGGGGGACCCTGGCGGTCGTGTGGCCTGCCGCGGCCCAGGGCGAACCGAAGGGCGACCCCGGACCGGCGTCGATGGTCAGGGTGGTCGACGCCGCCACCGGCCTGCCCCTGGTGGCGCAGGTGACCGTCTTTATCGACGGTGAATTCTCCATCTCGGAGATTACCGACCGATCGGGCAATGCCTCCTTCCCCGGCTTCGAGGGTCAGTTCCCCGTCGCCGTCACCTCCATGCTCGGCGGGCCCACCACGAATTTCAGCGGAAACCTCATCCCCGGCGAGACCGTCGTCTTCGAGATCTCGACCTACGACCAGGACGGCGACGGCATCTCGGGCGACGCCGAGATCAACATCTTCCATACCGATCCCGGCCTGCTCGACACCGACGGCGACGGCATGCCCGACGGATTCGAGATCGTCTACACCCTCGGGCCCCTCGACCCCCTTTCGGCCTTCGACGATCCCGACGACGACGGAGCCAACAACCTCACCGAATACCTGCTCGGCACCAACCCGCGCGTGAACGACAACTTTGCCGCCGGGGCCCGCGACCTCCCGGAATTTTTCAAAGGCATCATCATCCCCACCTTGTTCGTCAAGGCCTTCGACGCCCGCAACACGACGCCCCTCCCCGGCGAAAAGGTCAACATCTCGGGCGCCGGAACCGCCACGGGCGACACCGATTTCACCGGCGTGTTTTTCGCCATCGTCCCCGCCGGAAGCTACAACGTCGAAGTCAGCGATCCCGCGGCCCCGCCGCCCTATCTCCCCTTCAGCATCTTCGGCCGGAACGTCGTTCAGCCCATCGAGACCGTCCTCGCCAATCTTTACCCCAGCGCCATCATCACCGATACCGACGGAGACGGCATCTCGGACGCCGATGAGGAGGCTCTCGGCACCAATCCCAACAACGCCGACACCGACGGCGACGGCATCCCCGACAACGTCGAGATCGCCTACGGCACCGACCCCCTGACGCCCGACCCCCTTCCCACGGACCCGGCGGACATCAACGGCGATCTCGCGGTCAATGCCGTCGACGTCCAGTTGTCCATCAACCGCGTCCTGGGCATCCCCATCTCCGGCAACGCCGACGTCAACCGCGACGACATCTACAACGCCCTCGACGTCCAAATCGTCATCAACGCCGTCCTGGGCCTGTAAACCCGCCGATCTCCGGGCAGCTTCTCGCCAGTGGAGGCGGGAGACGTCGCACCAAACCGACGC
>CAYVOE010000746.1:0-1805 GCA_964452795.1 uncultured Nitrospiraceae bacterium | reverse complement strand
GACGCTCAATGAACCAAGACCGTGAGATTGTGCTCAACCGCCGTGCGACCGTTGTCGCCACCCTCGCAATACTCGCATCGCTCCTCATTGTCGCCAGTGTCTTCGGTCAGATCCTGAAGTTCATGGGAGGATACAACAACGTCTACGGGCTCATCCGCCTGTTTGATCTCGACGAGGAAAGCAACGTCCCCACGGGATTTTCCGCCTTCCTGCTCCTCGTCGCCGCCGGCCTCTTCACGATCGTGGGCACGCTCAAGCTCCGGGAACGGGCTCCCTTCGCCCTCCATTGGCTGCTCCTCGCCGCCGCCTTCGTGTACCTGGCCGTAGACGAATCGGCAAAGCTCCACGAACTGTTCAGCCGGCCCACGACCGAGGCCCTCGGGGGCGGGTCGAGCGGGATCTTCTACCGTGCCTGGGTGTTTCCCGCCATCGCCGTCACCCTTGTCTTCGCGGCGTTCTTCCTGCGATTCCTGCAACACCTGCCTCCTCCCACGCGGCGTCGGTTCATCCTCGCCGGGACGCTTTATGTCGGCGGCGCCGTCGGCTTGGAGATCGTCGGAGGTCGGTACGCGGAATTCCGGGGCGTCGAGAACCTGACCTACAATTTCATCGCCACGTTCGAGGAAGCGCTCGAGATGGGCGCGGTCATCGTGCTCATCCACGCGCTCTTGACCTATATCGAGGCCAATTACGGGGAAATCCGCCTGCGCTTCGTCCCGCCCCCGCCAAGGGAGCCCGCCTTTGTCCCCGAGCGTTCGACCCGTCGGCGCGCCGTCTAAACCCCCACGGGACCCCTGTCCCGGCCGGCCTCAGGGGATTTGGGCCACCTCTTGCTCGACCCGGCGCACCGCTTCCAGCGACGAAGCGGGCGTGACGATCCGCGGCGCCTCGCCCTTCACCAGGCAGTCCCGGAAATACTCGTGCTGGCGAATGTACCCGTCGCCCGCGGGCAATTCCGGAGTTTCGGTCTTGCCATCGGGGGTGTAAATGTACAGCGTCTCGCCGCGGAGCGAGTCGTACTCGAGCGTGGCGCCTTCCAGAACGATCTCGAAGGACATGCGGAAGGGGAAACCGGGGTGGTACATCCAACTCCCGTGCACGGTCACCACGGCGCCGTCGGCGTACCGATAGGCCGCGCAAACATCCGAGACCCCTTCTTCCCGGCGCACCCCCGCGGCCTCGACCTTCTCGGGCGCGCCCAGGAGGTAATGGACGTAGTCCACGTCGTGAATGTGAAGGTCCAGGGCCGCCCCGCCGCTCTTCTTGGGATCCATGAGCCAGTTGCCGGCGCTCCAGGCGGGTTTCGGCGACTTTCTCGTGAAGTGGGCGGTCAGCACCCGCCCGTACTGACCCGACTTCACCCGGTCGTAGGCCACCGAGTAGGTCGGCCAGAACCGAATGCAATGGCCCACGAACACGAAGCGGTCGGAAGCGTCAATCGCCTTGAGCAGGTCTTCGCCCGTGGCGCTGTCGCAGACCAGGGGCTTTTCGCAAATCACGTGCTTGCCCGCCGCGAGGGCCTCTTTGATGAACTGCGCGTGGAGATGGGTCGGCAGGCCGATGAGGGCTACGTCGACCTTCGGATCCGCAAGGAGGGCGCCCGCGTCGGTGTACTGGGCCACCCCCTCCAGCGACAGACCTTCCTCCGAGCCCGACGCGAGATTGCCTACGGGCGCGGTGGTGGTGAAATTGGCCGGATTCGCGTCCGCCACCGCCACCACTTCGACACCTTCGACCTGGCGCAGCGTGGCAAGATGCTTCTTTCCGATAAACCCCAAGCCAATGATGCCAATCCTGATCACGTT
>CAYVOE010000745.1:0-1812 GCA_964452795.1 uncultured Nitrospiraceae bacterium | reverse complement strand
CCCTGGCGAAGCCCCGGCCGACCGGCCGACCCCTGCCCGACTTCGTCCACGTGCTCTGGAACGGCCGCATCGTAAAGTCGGGCGGAAAGGAACTGGCCCTCGAGCTCGAGGAAAAGGGCTACGACTGGGTCAAGGAAGAATTCGCCGGCGTCTAGGCCGCGGGACGAGGAGCGCATTCACAATATGCCCCAACTAGCCAACGTGGCCGAGAAAGAGGCTTTTTACACCGATCTTGAGAAGCTGAACGGACGGGCGTTGCCCGGCTGGGCCCGCGAGGTCCGGCAGGCGGGCGTGGACCGCTTCGGCGCCCTCGAGTTTCCCCATCGCCGCATGGAGGACTGGCGCCACACCAACGTGTCCGCCCTCGTGAGCACGCCCTTTGAAAGCGTCGTCGAGCCCGGTCCGGCCCCGGCCGCCGAAGCCCTGGCCGACGTCCTGTACCACGACGAGGACTGGACCGAGCTCGTCATCGTGGACGGGTTCTACTCGTCGGAGCTGTCGCGCATCGGCACCCTCACGCACGGCGTCCGCGCGGGCAGCCTGGCCGAGGCCCTCGCCGAAGAGCATCCCGCGGCGAAGCAGCACCTGGGCCGGTACCTCGGCGAAAAGGACAGCATTTTCGCGGCGCTCAACACGGCCTTCCTGCAGGACGGCGTCTTTGTGCACGTGCCCGCTCGGGCGGTGCTCGAGGCCCCGATCCACCTGGTTTTCGTGTCGACGGCCCCGAAAGAGAACACGGCCACCCACCCCCGTGCCCTGGTGGTGGTGGAGCCCGAGGCCGAGGTTACCTTCATCGAGACCTACGTCCGCCTGCCGGGCGCTTCCGAGAAGGCCTTTACCAACGCCGCGGTGGAACTGGTGGTGAGCGAGGCGGCGCAGGTCCGGCGCTACAAGACCCTCGAGGAGCCGGGCGGATACCACATGAGCACCCTGCGGGTGTGGCAGGGCCGCGCGAGCGCCTTCACGTCGTACTCGATTTCCCACGGCACGCGCCTGGGCCGGAACGAGGTGAAGGTGACGCTGGACGGCGAAGGGGCCGACACGGCGCTCAACGGCCTGTACATGGTGGACGGCGACCAGCTCATCGACAACTACACGTCCATCGAGCACGTCAAGCCCCACTGCACCAGTTGGATCGACTACAAGGGCATCCTGACGGACCGCGGCAGCGGCGTGTTCGTGGGCCGGATCTTCGTGGATCGGGCGGCCCAGAAGACGGACTCGAAGCAGCTCAACAACAACCTGCTCCTGACCGATACGGCCACCGTCAACACGCGGCCCGTGCTCGAGATTTACGCCGACGACGTGAAGTGCACCCACGGCGCCACCGTGGGCCTTCCGCCCGAAGAAATCATATTCTATTTCCGCAGCCGGGGCATGAGTGAAGCCATGGCCCGGGGCATGTTAACCTATGGATTCGCCGGAGAGATCGTCAAGGCCGTGACCGTGCCCCCTCTGCGTGACCGGCTCGACCGACACGTCTTCCATCGCTACAGCCCGCGAGGCTGAACAAGGCATCACATGAGCGTTACCCGAAGAGAGAGGGCGCCCGAACGGGAGCAGGCCCCATCGATACCGGACATCGACCGGATTCGGGGCGACTTCCCGATCCTGAACGCCCGCCAGAAGAACGGCCGGCCCCTGATCTACCTCGACAACGCCGCCACGAGCCAGAAGCCCCGGGCGGTCATCGACGCCATGAGCCGGTACTACAACGAGTACAACTCGAACGTGCACCGCGGCGTCCACCGCCTCAGCGAGGCCGCCACGGAGGCCTACGAGGGCGCCCGGCTCAAGATCAAGCGGTTCTTC
>CAYVOE010000744.1:0-1813 GCA_964452795.1 uncultured Nitrospiraceae bacterium | reverse complement strand
AGCGACGCGGCAATCTTTACCTATGGGATGACCATGACTTCGCGGACAGGGATCACCGGCTCAGGTGAGATTGCCGCGTCGCTTATGCCTGTGCGCATCGGGATGGTCAGGGTGTGCATGCATTCAAAGGCGCCCAGACAAGGTCCTACGCCGGAGGTCCGCTCCTCGCAATGACGGGTAGGGGGCAGGCTCACAGCCCCCTCCAACGCAGTCCTCCCGATCTTACGCGGGTAGGCAATAGCACATAGGCTCGTCGAGCGCAGTCCTCGTAGGCCTGTGAGGAGCAGGGCGGACGCCCGTGGCGGGACGGTTGCGTCCACGCGGGTCTGGCAGAGGCGGCCTAACGCAGGCGGGCGAAGCGATCGAAAAAGTCGGGGAAGGTCTTCGACACGCAGCCGGGATCCTTGATCCGCACCCCCGGCACCCGCAACCCCGCCACGGCGAAGCTCATGGCCATGCGATGGTCATCGTAGGTATCGATGTCGGCGCCATGAAGCGGCCGAGGACGAATCACAAACCCGTCGTCGGTCTCCTCGACCTCCGCGCCCAGCTTGCGCAGCTCGGCGGCGGTGGCAGCGATGCGATCGGTCTCTTTGATGCGCAAGTTGGCCACATTGCGGATGCGGGTCGGGCCTTCGGCGAAGGCGGCCACCACCGCGAGGGTCTGGGCCATGTCGGGCATGGCATTGAGGTCCACGTCGATGCCGCGGAGGGCCCCGTTCGACGACACGGCGATCCCGTCGGGGCCTTCCTCGACGCGGCAGCCCATCTGTTCCAGCACGTAGGCGAACCGGGCGTCGCCCTGCTGGGATCGGCTGCTGAGACGATCGACCCGGACCCGGCCGCCGGCCACGGCCGCTGCCGCGAGGAAATACGACGCCCCCGACGCGTCGGCCTCGATGGCGTAGGTGCCGGGCCGATAGCGCTGGCCCGCGGCCGCACGGAAGGAGCGGTAATCCCGGTTTTCAGCCTCGACGCCGCGCTCGGCCATCATGGCGAGGGTGAGGTCGACGTAGGGCTTCGACACCAGCTCGCCGTCGATGCGGATCTCGGCGTCGCGGGCCGCATAGGGCGCCACCATCAACAGCCCGGAGAGGTACTGGCTGCTGGCGCTGCCTTTCACCCGCGTCTCGCCGCCGAAATCGCCCGTGGACCGTATGAGCACGGGAGGGCAGCCCGTGGGCGCGTCGGCCGCCACGCCCCAGAGGCGGAGTGCCTCCACGAGGTCGGCGATGGGTCGCTCCCGCATCCGCGCCGTCCCGTCGAGGGTCGCTTCGCCGTCGAGGGTGGCGCACGCCGCGGCGAGGAAGCGTATCGCCGTGCCCGAGTTGCCGAGGAACAGGGGAGCCGTCGGCGGACGCAGGCCCGCGCTTTCGACGGTTACCTCCTCCGGCGTCTTCTCGACCGAGACCCCGAGGGCGCGAAGTCCTCCGATCATGTAGTCGGAGTCGTCGCAGTCCGCCGGGCCGAGCAGGCGAGTGCGGCCGTGGGCGAGTCCCGCCATCGCGAGGGCCCGGGCCGTGCAACTTTTTGACCCGGGAATGCTCACCGTGGCATCCAGGTCCTTTCGGGGTTCAATCAAGACAGCATCCACGTCCGAAAATTCCGTAAGTAGCTTTCAGTCATTGTCGGTAGACCCGAACACCCGGATCTCCGCTCCGGGTCCGATGCCCATCTCCGACGCCGCGCTCCCGCCGTTAATCGCAATCTCAAGGTACCCTCCGCTGCCGAACAAGGCCAGAGCCGATCCCGCCGCGGCCTCGCCGTAGGTGCGGAGCAGGGGCACGGTCTTGCCTCCGGGAAGTTCGACACG
>CAYVOE010000743.1:0-1829 GCA_964452795.1 uncultured Nitrospiraceae bacterium | reverse complement strand
CCTGGGTACCGACGCCACCCACCCCCGTCTTTTCCCCGAAGGGGATACATACGTACATATTCAGGTAACCATTGGGCGGGGCCGATGCGGCATCGACATCGGCCCCGCCCGTCGCAGGCCTACGAGGACTGCGCTCGGTGGCCTCCTGAGCCATGCCCCCTCCCGTCATTGCGAGGAGCGGCCCTCCGTGGAAATCCCTACAGGAGGAGGGTGTACGTCGCCTTCACCCACGTCGTCTGTGGGCGCCTATACAGAGCGACGCGGCAATCTTTACCTATGGGATGACGATGACTTCGCGGACAGGGATCACCGGCTCATGTGAGATTGCCGCGTCGCTTATGCCTGGGTACACATCAACGGCATGCGTGCAACCAACGGCTGTTGCTCTGTTCCTCTGTACTCCAACAGGATCTCGCTCCTCGCAATGACGGGGTGGGGTAGGACCATGACTTCGCACACATCGGTGGCTGGCTCAGGTGACGTTGCCGCGTCGCTCATGTTTGGGTACACATCGAAGGTGTGGGTGCAACCAGCGGTTGCTCCTTCGTTCCCCTGTACTCCCACAGAGGTGCGCTCCTCGCAATGACGGGAGGGGGCGCCCTCACGGCCCCACCCAGTGCAGTCCTCGTAGTCCTGCGATGGGCACGCCGTCTCACATGAGCTCGTCGAGCGCAGTCCTCCCAGGCTTACGTAGGGCGTAGGCGTAGGGCTGCGAAATTCGCGTTCCGCGGCGGGCGGAGCCGTGGAAATGGCGGAATCGCTCGGGTAGAATGCGCGCCATGTCTATCGAGGGCTTCGCAGAGCGGGAACAGGAGCGGCTGGGTGCGCGTCTAACCGGGATCTACGGCCGGTGGACCCTGGGTTATCTGCTGGGGATGCTGGTCCTGTGGGTGGTGGGGATCGAGGCGCTATACGGCCATCCGACGCCCTTTTACGCCCTGCTGAGCCCGGCGTTCGAATCCGTCTGGGTCTTTCTGATTACCATTGGGGCGATTTGGCTGGCGGCGCTGATCGGGGTCAACGCGGTGGCGTGGCGCAAGGGCCGGAGCGTTCGACGGATCGCCCTGTCGTTCCTGCCGTGGGCGCTGATTGTGCTCCTGCTCGCCGTGGCTTACGGACAGGATGCCGCCCGGAAGGGCGCTTCCGGCGAGGCAATGGCGCTCCTCGGGGCTCCGCTCGGGCGTAACCTGGGGGTCCTGCTCGTATACCTCGCGTTTCTCGCGTCGGTAACGGCGGCATTGCGCCAAATCCGGTGGTTCGAGGAGGAACCGTCGTCCCGTGCCACAGGCTGGCTCCTCGTGGGCCTGATCTTCTTCGCCTTCGTCTTCTCGGGGGCGGTCGCCGGGCTTCGCGACGGGTTCGACGGCATCACCCAGGCCTACGAGCGCTACCGCTACGAGTACATCAGCGACATCGGGTTCGGCGGTTCCATCCGGGGCCTCTTCGCCGATTACGTGCCGAAACACGAGTACCTGTCGATGCACGGGAAGGTGCATCCGCCCGGTCCCACGGTGGTGCTGTGGATCCTGTCGTACGTGGCAGGGCGGGAGCCGTTGGGCCTGTCCCTGGCGACCATGGCATTCGGCAGCCTCGCGGTGGTGCCGCTCTATTTCTGGGTGAAGGACCTGCTGGGCCGGCGGGCGGCGCTGACGGCGTGCATGGTGTGGGTCCTGGTGCCGTCGGTGGTGTTGTTCACGGCCACCAGCGCCGACATCCTCTTCATGCCCTTCGTGTTCACGACGCTGTTCCTGTTCGGACGGGCCATCGACCGCGCTTCGGTAGGGTATGCCCTCGGCGCCGGTGTCCTCTATGCCGCGATGTCGCTGTTG
>CAYVOE010000742.1:0-1833 GCA_964452795.1 uncultured Nitrospiraceae bacterium | reverse complement strand
AGACCTGGCCGCCCTCGCCCCCTACGACCACGGGGAGTGGAAACGCCTTGCCGACGGACTTGTAATAAGCGGGATGTGGCAGACCTTCGACCAGCCGCCCTTCGCCGGCTATTTCCCCGACGCCTTCAGCGTCGAACGCTGGGTGCCCAGCGGGCCCGCCTTCTCCCCGGCCGCCCTGATCCACACCCTGCTGAACGTGCACTATGGCGTCCGCGACACCGAGACGGTCATCGTCCGCGACGGCATCCGACGCCACCACATCACGAGTTCCCGGGCCGTCGAAGCCGCCGAGATCGCCGACGGCACCTTGCGCTTCGCGTTGGACGACCCGGCGTGCGCGTACCTCCAGGTCGTGGTGTCGGGTCTTTCTCCGGAATGCGTCGTCCGCGTGGACGGCGAGCCCGTCGAGGGGCGCGATCGGCTGAACGAAGATGTGGAAGGCCACATGCGAACGCCGTCGGGCCTGACCTTGATCAAGATCCGCCGAACCGGCACGCCTCGAAAGGTGGAGATTACCCTCTAGGAAGGAATTCTGCTACCGGATGAGGAGGCGACGCGCCACTATCCCCGCGACGAATACCGTGGCGGCGGCCACGCCGAGGGTGGCGCGACGGCGTCGGGTGGCACGGGCCCGCACCTCCTCGCGCGTCGGAACGTGCGAACGCTCCTCGCCTTCTTCCAGGTCGTCGTCGCAGGGGACAACGGCCCTTCGAAGCGCCAATTGGTCGCTCAACCCCTGCATGGGAAACAGCTCATCGAGGCACTCGAGCACGGCGGCCGTCTCGACCGTGTTGAAGTCGATGGAGAGCGACCCAGTCAGGAAATTGGCCCGCACCTTTTCCACGCCGGGATAGATGTCCAGGCAGGTCCGCACCTCCTGCGCCCGCGAAGGATTCGCCACGAGTTCCGGCACGCGAAGCCGCACGTGGCCCGGCCGCGATTCCAGCACCTCGATGGGTTGGGTTTCCATGAATTCAAGCTCCTTTCCTTACTGCAGCCATCCCGAAACGGCCCACAAGAAGCCGCCCGCCACCGCGCCGAGTACGCCGCCCCATACCTCGAGCCAGCCCAGGTGTTCCCGACTGTGCTTCAACACCAATTGTTTCACTTCCTCGGTGGAGAGACGGCTCAGCGCCCGGCCGACCATGCTGCGTACGTCCAGCCGCCGGACGGCATATTCAATGAATTCGTCCAGGGATCGACTGCCTCGGATGTCCCAGGCCTCGAGGCGGTCCGCCAGGTGGTTCAGGCCCTGGTTCAGTTCCTGCACGCCGAAATCCTTGAACTCCCGCCATACCTCGTCGTTTCCGCTTCCTGCGACGCTATTTTCGAGGGAATTCACCCAGGGCTTCAAGAAGCCGCGCAGCCGGTCCGGGTCTCCCAGGACCTCGGCCATCTCCGCCTTGATCCCGTCCACGATCCGGAACGTCACTTCATCGTAGTCCGCGACGCCGGTGGCGTGCCCCAGTTTTCCCAATCGACCGGCGTGGCGCGCGAACTTGTCTCGAATCAGGCGGAAAGATTCCGGCTTGTCGAGGGTTTCGCTCACCAGGGCCTGCATCCGGCCCCCGAGGGCCTGGAGCAGGCCGTTGTTTTCAAGCGCTCGATTCAGCGCCGTCTGGGAATACTCCCGGGCCGCCTCGGCAAAGCGCAGGCTCAAATCGATCTGCGTACCCGGCCCCTGTGGCTTCTCCGCATACTCCCGAAGGACGCGCACCCCTTCATCCCGCAGCCGCAGCAGAGACTCCGACTCTTTCAGCTCTTCGGCGAGGATCTCGGGCGTGACCAGGCGCTGGCTCACCGCGCTCATGATGGCGTTCTCGATGCGCTTGC
>CAYVOE010000741.1:0-1844 GCA_964452795.1 uncultured Nitrospiraceae bacterium | reverse complement strand
GGTGGTGGCGGGCGCCAACGGCGCGGGCAAGTCGACCCTGCTCCGGCTGCTGTCCGGCGCCTGCCCGCCCCACGAGGGGCGCGTCCTGCTCGAGGGGAAACCCCTGGCCGATTGCCCTCCCCGCGCCCTCGCCCGGGTGCGCGCCTTCCTGGCCCAGGAGCGCAACACGGTCTTCCCCTTCACCGTCTACGAGATGGCCCTCATGGGCCGGATCCCCTGGCAGGAGGGGTGGTCCCTGCGTCCTCGGGACGAGGCCATCGCCCGGCGCGCCCTCGAGCGGACCGGCATGGCCCCTTTCGCCCGCCGCGCCTATTCGAGCCTCTCCGGCGGGGAACGGTCGCGGGTCGACATGGCCCGCGTCTCCGCCCAGGAGCCCCGGCTCCTCCTGCTGGACGAGCCGACCAACCACCTCGATACGCGGCACCAGTTCGACCTCATGGACCGGTGCCGCGAACACGCCGCCGACGGCGGGGCGGTAATCGCCGTTCTCCACGACCTCAATCTGGCCGCGCGCCACGCCGACCGCATCCTCCTGCTTCATCGCGGGCGGACGGCGGCCGTGGGGACGCCCGACGAGGTCCTCACCGAAGACAACATGCGCCGGTATTTCTGCCTGGACTGCGTGATCTGGCGCCACCCGGCCGGTTGCCCGTGGGTCGTGCCCACGGGTCCCGCCGCGGAAGAGCCGCAACGAAGTTTGAATCCCGTCTCGTAAGCGTCGATGGAGCCGTTTTCGGCTTCTCATTCAGCAGAAAGGAGTTTCCCCCTATGAGCATCGCCCGTGAACAATCGCGTGTGGAAGAGCTGCGCGCCTCCTGGGAGCGTTTCCGCGCCGAGAACCGCCGCGCCTTTCGATACGACGCCGCCCGCGCCTTCGGCGTCAGCGAGGCTGAACTCCTCGCCGTGGAATGCGGCGCCGGCGTCACCCGTCTTGAAGGCGACTGGCGGGACCTCCTCAAGGAGTTCCACCGCCTGGGCCGCATCATGACCCTCACGCGCAACGAGTACGCCGTCCACGAGAAGCACGGGTACTACCGCCCCGTCAGCTTCAACGGCCTCGTGGGCCTCGTCCTCGACGAAGACATCGACCTGCGCCTGTTCATGCGGTCGTGGGCCCTGGGATTCGCCGTCCACAATCCCGGCGCGCGGCTCGAGCGAAGCTTCCAGTTCTTCGACGCCGCCGGCCGGTCCATTCACAAGGTGTTTGTCGGCGCCGAGGCCGCGGAAGCCTTCGACGATCTGGTCGACCGGTTCCGGTCGGTGGACCAGTCGCCGGAGCAGGCGGTAAACGCGCCGGTCAACGGGAAAGCGGAACGCCCCGACGCCGAGATCGATCTCCCCGGCCTCCGGGAGGCCTGGTCCAACCTCCAGGACACCCACGACTTCCACCCCCTGTTGAAACGTTTCGACGCGACCCGCACCCAGGCCTTCCGCCTCGCCGGACCGGAGTTCGCCGTTCCCCTCGACCTTCAGGTCGTTCCCTGGCTGATTGGCGAGGCCCACACCCGGGAGCTGCCCATCATGATCTTCGCCGGCAACCCCGGATGCATCCAGATTCACACCGGGCCGGTGGCCAAACCCGTCGAAACCGGGGGCTGGCTGAACGTCTTCGGGGCCGATTTCACGCTTCACCTGCGCCGCGAAGGGGTGACGCAGGCCTGGCTGACGCGCAAGCCCACGGCGGACGGCGACGTAACCTCCGTGGAGCTCTTCGACGCCTCGGGGCGCGACATCGCCTATATCTATGGAAAGCGCAAGCCGGGCATCCCGGAACTCGAGTCGTGGCGCGCCCTTTGCCGCGAAATCCGCGACCGGTTTGCCCTGTCTCCCGCGGCCTGAAGACA
>CAYVOE010000740.1:0-1848 GCA_964452795.1 uncultured Nitrospiraceae bacterium | reverse complement strand
TGATTCTCGGCGAACTTCGAATGGATGTCGTAGTTGTGGAGGAAGAGGAAGACGCGTCCCGCGTCGTGGGTATCGAGCCACTCCTCGGCCAGTGCATGGGATTCGAAGATGTCGCGAAAGGCCTGGACACGCAGGCCGGGCACGTTGTACATGTCGAACCCGTGGCCGAAGCCTCGCCACGGCATGAGCAGCCAGGAATGGCCCGTGAATCCTGCCGTAAGATAGCCCGCGTCTGAAAGCGCTTCCGCCAGCGTGACCGTGGCCTCCGCCAGGTTCGTAGTGTGGTTGGCTCCGTGCGTCTCCGGGTACTGACCGGTGAGCATGGTCATGTGAGACGCCAGGGTCCACACGTACTGGCTGACGGCGTTCTCGAACAGCACGGCTTCTTGAGCAAAGGCGTCGAGGTTGGGCGACGTCTTTCGTTCGTAGCCGTAGCACGACAGGTGGTCCGACCGGAGCGTGTCGCACGAGATCAGGATCACGAGGGTATCTTCGGGCCGTTTCTCCCGAGCAAACACCGTGGGGCCGCCCCAGTAAGCATAGTTTTCTTTGCTGCGTTCCGCGGGCTCGGTGCGCAACTCGATCGTCACGTTCTGGCCGCTGTAGGCGGACAGGTCGGCGTGCACAGGCACCCAGCGGCCGTGCTGTCGCTCTCGCTTGGGCGTCAGAACCGTATCGATGAGGGGGCGGGTCGCCTGCTTTTCTCCCCGCAGGGTGGCGATGAACCGCACACGGTCGGACCGAGCCGCTTTGGCCAGGTCCGCGATGCCGAGGTATACACTGAACTCGCCGTTCTCAGGGACGGTGACATCCCATTCCCAGACCCGGTTTATGGCCGGGACGGCCTCGTGGGTTTCGTTGTCGATGGAGACGCGGTGCGGCGCGTCCGGCGGTTCCCAGACCAGTTCGATGGATTCAACGACGGCGTTGTTGGGCATTCCCGATGGCAAGAAGCAAATGCCGGAGATGAAGCCCTTCCACTCAGGCAGTTCATCGGAGTCCAAGTTGAGCGTGTAGGAATAGAAGGCCTCTCCGGTAATCAGAGGCGCGCTGAATCGTCGTTTGTCGTCGACGGTCGATTCGAGGTGGCTGCGCCAGAGAAGATGGCAGTTGTGACCCGCGTCGGTCTGCATGCGGACGCGGAGCCGGTTGTACATGGACGCGGGGATGGGCTCGGGAAAATCGTAGAAAAGCCGTGCCGCCTTTGTCTCCTCGGATTCAACCCGAAGGAGGCCCGGCGTCTGTTCGACGATGCGCCCGTCCTGAACGCGCCAGAGCCCGTCGAGCGGAAGTTTCCGGGGCGGCCGCGACGTATTGCGCTGTTTCTCAAAATACTCACGCGCCAGCCGGCGTACTTTACTTGAACCCGCGTCGGCGTCGGCCGATTGGCGACTCTCTACGCGGGTCCGTTCCGCCAAGCCCTGCCCCGGCGCGCCGCACGCCGAAAGGCTGCACCCGACAAGGATAGCTCCCGCACATACAGACGTATAGCACCACCCTACCGAAACAGATTCCCGAAATTCCATGACCACAGCTCCTCAGAAGCTCTGGTTGATTAATTAGGGTTGCAGGATACCACAAAGGACCATTGGGCGGTCAACCGCTACGGATAGTGAGACTCGGATTTGGACTGCGGGAGCGGCGGAAACAGTGGAAAGGAGCGATCGTCCGCGGGCTCGGTGTCCCATGTATCCCGCGCGCGACCGCTGCCCTTTCCCCGATACCCCCGAGGGACGCAAGCAGGCCCGGTAACCGGTCCTCCGCCCGTGGGTTATTTCAAGTAGCCCAGGGCCTCGAGCTCTTTGATTGCCTGTTCCGGCAGGTCGTGGGCGGCGCTGCGCTCAACGT
>CAYVOE010000739.1:1100-1852 GCA_964452795.1 uncultured Nitrospiraceae bacterium | reverse complement strand
CTCCGACCACAACGCCAACGTCTTCCTCAACGAGCTCGAGCGCATGGACCGCATCAAGTTCGAGGCGGCGGAAAAGCTCTTCGACCGTTACGACCCCGACTTCACCATGCTCCACATCTGGGGCACGGACCGGCTTCAACACGAGCTCTGGACTTTTCTGGACCCCGACCATCCCCGCTACCAAAAGGACATGGCGGAGAAGTTCGGCCCCCGCATCGAGGCCTATTACCGCATGATCGACGATCACATCGGGCGCTTTGCGGACAAGGCCGGGCCGGAGGGCATCGTGGTGGTGATGTCGGACCACGGCTTTGGTCCCACCCACTATTTCATCGACCTGAATAGCTGGCTCCTTCGCGAAGGATTCATCGTTCTCAAGGATACCGCCGCCGTTCGCGCGAAGAAGGCGCTGTGGGACCTCGGCATCACCCCGGGGAGCGTCACGCGGTGGTTGTTGCCGCCCTTGTTCCGGTTCGGCTCGTGGCTCAAGGCGCCGGCGGCGGAATCGGTGCTGCGCAAGTCCACCGGCGCCCTCAACATCCCCGGCATGCTCAGCCTCCACGACATCGACTGGACGCGCACCCGGGCCTATGCGCCCTTCGGCTGGAGCGGGATCTACATCAACACCCGAGGCGTCCGACCCCACGGCTCCGTCGATCCGGAGGACTACGAAGCCGTGCGCGACGAATTGGTGGCCCGGTGGCGGCAGCTGCGCAACGGCCTCACGGGCGAGCTGGTGGGCGGGCCCGTTC
>CAYVOE010000739.1:0-1090 GCA_964452795.1 uncultured Nitrospiraceae bacterium | reverse complement strand
CATACCAATGCCGAGATGTTTCGAGGACCCTTTTCGCCCTACGGGCCCGACGTCATGCCCCTTCCCCTGGCTGAAAAGTACCTCCCCGTGTGCTTCTTCGGG
Organism: uncultured Nitrospiraceae bacterium; assembly: GCA_964452795.1. Classification (GTDB taxonomy): domain Bacteria; phylum Hydrogenedentota; class Hydrogenedentia; order Hydrogenedentales; family SLHB01; genus CAYVOE01. Next base: position 988 of record CAYVOE010000739.1, on the reverse strand, counting down.
TTTACGTCGAAGGAGCCCGTGTATGAGAACTGGACCCTCTACGGCAATCACCGCATGGAGGGCATCCTGCTGGCGGCAGGCAACGGCATCCGGCCCGGCGTGGTGGACGGCGCCCGCCTCACGGACCTGGCGCCCACCTTCCTGTACCTGCTGGGTCACCCCGTGCCGGACGACATGGACGGCCGGGTGCTGGACTCGATCATCGACCCGGAAGAGATGGCCCGGCGCCCTGTAGAAACCCTTCACGTGGAGGACGGCGACGGCACCACGCGCGACGGCCTCAGCGACGAGGAACAGGCCGAGATCCGCGACAAGCTCATGGGCCTCGGGTACCTGTAGCGGGGCGGATGAAACACCGCCGCGGGCTGAAAACGGCGGCCCGATCCGGTACAATGGGTGTGGGGAGACCGGTCATGTCTTCCCCCGAGTCTTTTGATCCGCATATTCTCTGGGATTTACCGTCGACCCCGGTGCACGGCTTGGGGTTCGGCCATCCAAGTACTCCGAAGCGCCTGAGGTCAACAAAGAAGCGGAGGAGCTGCCCATGCGTAAACCCGATATCTTGAAGTGGGAAACCGAGTTCGAATACGGCGGACGGGTTGTCCTGACGGTGGAGCCGGAAGACCGCGGCAACCTCGAGGCCAAACTCTGGGTGTACCGCAAATCTGTGCCCGGCGTGCCGGAGACCCCGACCATCATTCCCGCAAGCCTCACGGACCTTCAGTTTCTCATGAAGGACCTCGCCGATTGCGCGGAGGTCCTGATGCGCCGCGGCAGCCGCAGCGTCGAGGTCTGAGTCCCGACCCCGCGAACCATTGAACGTGTTGTGTACCCGCCCCGGAGGCCCTCGGGCCTCCGGGGCTCTGCATTTCGCCCGCCTCGCGCGCTGCCCGACGAGGAATGTATCCGTAGACCCCCGACCCGCCAAGCGCGCGACCGTCCCGGTGTGGCCGTTCACCTGCGGAAAATTCCCCGAAGGGGATACATG
>CAYVOE010000738.1:0-1860 GCA_964452795.1 uncultured Nitrospiraceae bacterium | reverse complement strand
ACCGCCCCGGGCCCGGCATCGGGCGCAGCGGGGCGGTTTTCTGGAGAAGGTCGAGGGGCAGCCCCCGCCGGGATTCCGACGGGGGCCGCCCCGAAGGCCTGCAGAGGGAGATGGTTTCCGGAGCCCGGAGACTCCGGCTCGGCATCGCCCTCTCTCGAGGGTTATGTTGCGCGCAGGGACGCCGGCGAACGGCGGCCCCTACACGAAAGATACAAACTCAGCGGTTCGTATGAAAGGGGTTAGTAGCGGCGGTATCCGCCCCGGCCGCCCCGGTCGCCGCCGCGATCGCGGCCGCTGTCCTCGCGCGGAAGAGACTCGTTCACGCGCATGGGACGCCCGGCAAGGTCCTTACCGTCCAAGGCGGCGATGGCAGCCTTCGCCTCGGCATCGTTGTTCATTTCCACGAACCCGAAGCCCTTGGACTTGCCCGTCGCCCGGTCCATGATGATGCGTGCCGAACTGACCTCGCCATAGCCTTCGAACGTTTCCCGGAGATCCGACTCCGTGGCGCTGTACGAAAGATTGCCGACGTAGATGTTCATTACCTTCTCCTGATGCTTCTTGCCCACGTGGCCAGACACAGATCGGGTTCAGAGGCTTCGAAAACGATAAGTCCAAGAAAAGTTGAAGAATAGGCAGGCACAATTTTCAGCAGGCTTGGAAATGATCGATCGTCAACCCGGAACCCCGGACGCCACCTCAGCGTCGCTCAACTGTGGCATGCTTATACCACAAGTTTTTCCGAAAATCAACGCCTTTTCGTATCTCTTACAGTTCTGATTGGGGTAAATGCGGCTTCTGCCGGGCCGCGGCTTCCGGAAGTCCTGTAAAGGCGCTCCGACGCGGAAATACGCGACAAGCTGCCCAACGACGCCTGGTTTTCGCTCAAATGCGCATAAAAAGGAACGGCGGGACGACCCGAATTCCGAGCCGCCCCGCCGTACCCAGGCAGGAGGATTATTGGACGGGTTCGCCTTCGCGGACCCAGGTTTCGTTGAACCGGACGTGCTTGATGCACGAGCCGGGCGTCTTTCCGTCTTTAAACGAGTAGGTCAGGTGGATGGAGCCGTCGGGGTCGCGGACGAGGGACGGGTAGGACGCGGACCCGGTGTCGGGAGCGAAGTCCTCGACGGGGCGCTTGTAGGTCCAGGTCCGGCCTTCGTCTTCGGACAGGTAAACGGTGAGCCGGTGACGGCCCTGCCTCTGGTCGTTGGCCACAAGGATCCAGTGACCGTCGTCGAGGGCGAGGGCCTCGACGCTCGAGCCCGGATTGGGAATGTCGAGACGGGTCACCTCGCCCCAGGTCATGCCGCCGTCGGTCGATTCGGCATACCGAATCTCTTTGGGGATGCCGTTGTCGCGCATGAAGGCGGCGATGACGCCGTCGGACCGCTTGACGAAGGCAGGCTGAATGTTGCCGAACTGGTAAGAGATGATGGGCTCGCTGAAGGTCCAGGTCTTGCCCCCGTCTTCCGTAAAGGCCGCCATGGAGCAGTTCCACACGTCGGAGTACAGCCCCAGCATCAGGCGGTTTTCCGTAACCATGATGGGATGGATCCGGGGCATCCAGCCCAGGCGCTGGGTAAGCTTGTGGGAGGACACCGCGCGCAGTTCCTTGATGAACTCGGCAACCCGCGGAATCGTGGTGAGGTGTTCGGCGTACTGCTTCTCGGCTTCGTCCAGCGCGGCGTTGACCTTGGCCTCAAGGTTCGTGGGCCGCGTGTGAATCACGTCCTGCCAGTCCCACTTCGGCGGACCGTCGCCGGTGTAGTCGGTGGAAGTCCGGTACTTGAGCAGGGCGCCGCCCCATTCGTTGTCCTGGATGGCGACCCAGAACAGCCACAACGTGCCCTGTGGATC
>CAYVOE010000737.1:1373-1872 GCA_964452795.1 uncultured Nitrospiraceae bacterium | reverse complement strand
GCGAGGAGCGATCGCGTGCGCAACTGATTGCGGCAGGAGGATTTACAACGATCCAACCCTAACCGTCTGTGAGCGCTCAGGCATAAGCGACGCGGCAATCTTGACCTATGGTGGGAACATGACTTCGCGGACGTAGATCATTGGCTCATGTGAGATTGCCGCGTCGCTCATGTAGAGGCGCTCACGGACGGCACAGCCCAAACCGATGCAAACCCTTCTCTCGTAAGTGCTTGCACATCGGACCGCTCCTCGCAATGACGGGATGGGGCACCCTCACGCCCCCGTCCAGCGCCGGCCTCGTAGTCCTACGACGGGCGGGGTGGATGTCGAGCCCGCAATGGACCCGTCCGGTTACCGACCTGCATCGCAGCGTATGTATTCCCTTCGGGGAAAAGACGGAGGTATCGGTGTACCCAGGGTGGCGGGCGCGTGAGCGCGGGGGCCCGGGGGGCACGTATTGGTGCCCGAAGGGGGCTTAAACGCCGGCGGGCCGGGGGGG
>CAYVOE010000737.1:0-1363 GCA_964452795.1 uncultured Nitrospiraceae bacterium | reverse complement strand
GCTACGCTCGCTGACCCTGGGCTAACTTATGGATCCCCTTCGGGGAATTCTCCGCAGGCGGACGGCGCGGGCGGGGCCACAGGCTGTGTCTCGGACTCCGGCGACAGCTCGCGAATGGGCGTGAAGGCACCCGGGAGGACACGGCTTCGGCACGGCGCCATCTGACGGCCGGCCGTCCGCTGGACCAATCGCGGCCTGGGGGCTCGCTACGGTATGGCGAGCTGTCCGGCCGACAGGGAAATGCCCGCGACCTGTTCGAGACTGCCCAGGACCACGCCCACGAACAGGCAGGCCAGACCGTAAGCGGCGATGATGCCGTATACGGCGATGCCGGCCCGGGCCACGCGGCTGAGGGTCTCGTCCCAGCCGCCCCGCAGGGGAAGGGCGCCCAGGATCGCCAGGGGGACGGTCGAGCACAGGGCCCAGGCCAGGAGATGGCCGTTGTCGTTCACAAACCACGTCCACCGCTCGGCCAGGACCATTTGCTGGGAGGCCAGGACCGTGGCATAGGCATGGAGCAGGATGGCGGTAAAGAACCGGGCCACGGCATAGACGGCAAAGGCCGCCGCCGCCACGCTTCCGGCGGACAGGGCCACACGACCGATGGATACGGGGGGCTGCGTGTCCGGTGGGGTTCCGGCGCGCAGGTAGGCGAACATCACGAGGTAGGCCAGGAGGGCGATGGGGCCGGTCAGCAGCCCGAAAACGATAAACGCGAACCGGACGTACCCGGGCCGAACGTCCAGATGCTCGCCGATCCCTCCGCATACGCCCGCCCACAGGACATCGTCCTGAGACAGTCGCAGCGATCGGCGGCGCGACGCCCACAGGGGCCGCTCCTCCGGGGCCGAGAGACGCTGGAGCAGGGCATCGACCTCTTCGACCGGTCGAATGCCGTTGAGTCCGTTGAGATCCTTTTCCAGCCGCATGCGTATGCGAAGGATCTCGTCGCGACGGGCCTGGGGCGGCAGGCCGTCGAGATGGGACGCCACGTCCTGCAGGTACTGTCGCAATTGCTGTTCTTGAGTAGTCGTTGTAGCCATGAATATGTCTTTGATGTGTGGCTCCCGAGACGGGGAACCTCCAGGGTTGGGTGTCGAAATCGCGCCGACCGTTGCACGGCACGGGCTCAAGTGGCGGAAGCGGACCCATGTGCAGCCGATAACGGGTCCCGGGTCGTGCCGGGGAGGTCGACCCCATTGAACGAAGGTAGAGCCTCTCCGGCGGGTAGTGCGCCGAAGAGACTCTACCAGTTTTTCGGGATTATGCGCAAGCGGAAGAGACGGGCTCGGGCGCCGGCCCGCATACGCCGCGAATGATCTCCGCGAGCATCTCCGGCGTGACCGCTCCTCCCACGGATTCC
>CAYVOE010000736.1:0-1876 GCA_964452795.1 uncultured Nitrospiraceae bacterium | reverse complement strand
TGGTTTTCGCGCCGGAGGTCCGTGCGCTCGACGGTTCGCCCCACAACCATCAGGAGCTGGTCCTTGTCGAAAGGCTTGCCCAGGTAGTCGATGGCGCCTTCCTTCATGGCGGTGACGGCGGTCTCGACGGTGGCGTAGGCCGTCATGACCACGACCTCCGTCTCGGGCCGGGTGCGCTTGGCCTGGCGGAGCAGCTCGAGGCCGTCCATGCCGGGCATGCGCATGTCGGTGAGGAGGAGGTCGTAGCCGTCTTCGCGCAGGGCCTCGACGGCGGCGGTGCCGGAGTCGACCGCGCGAACGGTGTATCCTTCGCGGGACAGGATGTCGGTGAGGATGTCGCGCTGCACCGGATCGTCTTCCGCGACCAGTATCTTTTCTTTCATAACTTCCTGCCTTCCAGGGGCACGCTGATGAGAACCTGACATCCCTGATCCAACGCCGAGGTGAGCCGGATCGTTCCCCCGTGCTCTTCGACGATGCCGCGGGTGATGGAGAGGCCCAGGCCCGTGCCGGTCTCTTTGGTGGTGAAATAGGGGTCGAAAACCCGTTCCTCCACCTCGCGGGTCATGCCGGGACCGTCGTCGCGCACCTCGATCTCGCAGACCGAGTCGGTGAGGCGCGAGAACATGCGCACGCGGCCGCCGGGCGGGGTGGCCTCGAGGGCGTTGATAAGGACGTTGAGCACGGCCCGCCGCCACTGCTTGGGGTCGAGCATGAGCCGGGTTTCGCCGGCCCGCAGGTCGGCGACGAGGCGAACCTCGCGACGCTCGGCGTCGGCCTTGAGCAACTCGACGCAATCGGCGAGGAGGGCGTCCACGACCACGGGTTCGGGCTGGATCTCGCTCTCCTTGGCCAGGGAGAGAAACCGCGACACGATGTCCTCGAGGCGGTCCACTTCCTGGCGGATGGTGCGCAGGTGGCGGGCCGAGGCCTCGGTGCCCGGGGTGTCGGCGAGGGTGTCGAGGGCGTGGCTCGAAAGAAGCTTGATGGCGTTGAGGGGGTTGCGCACGTCGTGGGCGACGCCGGCGGCGAGGCTTCCCAAGGCGGACAGGCGCTGGGCCTGGCGCAGGTTGGCCTCCACCACTTCCTTCTCTTTGAGGGCCGAGACCATGCGGTTGAAGGTGTGTTCGAGGGCGCGAATCTCGCCCGAGGCGTCGCGGATCTCCACGTCTTTGAGGTTGCCGCGGCTGATCTCGGCGCAGGTGTCGGAAAGGGTTGTAATGGGCCGCAGGATCCGCACGATGAAGTAGACCATGAGCCCCAGGGTGAGGATGAAGACGGCGGTGACGGCGGCGAGGTAGGGCCGTTTGAAGGCGCGGAGGATCTCGGTCTGGGGCGCCACGGCCATGCGCGACGTCAGGAGGATCCAGTCGCCGTCCACGTTGAACAGGTGCGAGAATTCGACGTAGACCCGGCCCTCCTTGGAAACCTCGTAGCGCAGGGGCTGCTCGGGCGGGGCCGCCTCCTCGGGACGCGTCCGGTAGAGCGTGATCTCCTCGCCGGGACGTTCGGGCGGCTCGATCTCGTCGAGGCTCTTGCCCAGCCGCAGCTCGGTCTCGATGTGGCGGGCCATGTTGACGGCATGGGCGTCCATTTCCCGGGCCACCTCGCTGAAGAAGTGGCGCGAGATGATGGAGATGGCCGCCAGCAGGCACACGAGCAGCACCGCGCACAGCAGGACGACCCGCCACATGAGCGATTCGTGCCACGGGACGGGGCGATCCGTGTTATCCGGTACGGCCATGGGGCCCTCGGTTGGTTGTCCGTTGTTCGTCGTCACAGTCATTCGTCGTTAACGGCCGGTCCATATCGAATCGTACCTCAAAGGGGATATATAACGCGTCGGACCCGGCAAAATCCCCTCCGCGGAACTCCG
>CAYVOE010000735.1:1142-1896 GCA_964452795.1 uncultured Nitrospiraceae bacterium | reverse complement strand
CGGACGGGTTCAATGTCGTTCTCGCCGGGGGCGCGGACGCCGAAGACGTCGGAGAGGGCCCCGGCGTAGGTCGCGCGGAAGGCGTCGAGGCCGGCCTTGTCGGCGGGGAGCAGGGCCTTCCACCGGGCCTGGGTCGACGCGATGGTCTCGGCGATGATCTGTTCGCCGGAAGGAAGCCCCTCGGGCTGGGCGTCGCCGGGGAAGATGCGCAGGGCCTCTTCAGACTCCACCTGGAACGGCGGTTCGGAAAAGCCCTTGAACTTCTCGGCGTCGCCCAGGAGGTGCTTGGCCAGGAACGGGTAGACGGCCTCGCGGCTGGCCTTGTTGTAGTTGTGCTCGGCGTGGAACTGCTGGGCCTCGATGTTGCCTTCCGCCCCGTAGAGGGCGTAGACGCTGCGGATGGCGGGATACTCCTTCCACGGCGTCTCGCGGGTCCAGTCGCCCGTGGCCGATACCATCAGGAGGGGCCGCGGCGCCATGAGGGCGCCGATGTCCATGTTCGAGACGCCTCCCAGGCGGATGAGGGGGGCGTTCTCGCAGATGCAGCCGCCCTGCATGCTGCACGAGATCATGTTCACCGGCGCCGCCGCCACGATGCGGTCGTCCACGGCACTCAGGGCGAAGGTCTGGGTGCCGCCGCCGGACGCGCCGGTGCAGCCCACCCGCGCGGGGTCCACGTAGGGCAGGCCCTGGACGAAGTCCACCGCCCGGATGCTGTTCCACAGTTGAAACGCGAAGGGATGGACGCCCCACA
>CAYVOE010000735.1:0-1132 GCA_964452795.1 uncultured Nitrospiraceae bacterium | reverse complement strand
GTAGCCCACCATGTCGTAGCTGAAGGCCACCATGCCCATCCGCGCCAGGGTGATGCAGCGGCCCGGTATCGACCCCAGCTCCGAGTTCTCGAGACGACCCGCGCTCCAGTGGCCGTGGGGACAGAGCACCGCGGGAAAGGGGCCTTCGCCGACGGGACGGTAGAGGTTGCCGGTCACAAGGAAGCCCGGCCGCGACTCGAAGGTCACCTTCTCGACGATGTAGTCGTCGTGCGTGACGGGGTCGAAGACGCGGGCGTTCAGCGGCGTTCGTTCCGGGAGCGGGTAGAGGCCGCAACCGACGAGCAGGCGCCGGCGCAACACGGCCGCGTGGGCTTCCCAGGCCTCGCGCGTCGGGAAGTTGGGAAAGGTGAAGTAGGTGTGGGTGTCGCGGAACGACTGGGCCCGTTCGTCGGCCACGCGCCCATCCGGATTGAACACGCGCATGTTCGACGCCGCCCCCGCCGGATCGAAGGCCGGATCGGTGCTCAGGACAAAGGTCAGGTCGTTGGGTCCCACGTCGACGGAAACGGGGCCGGCCTCGAGCGTCATCTCGCCCCGCTTGCTCCAGGCGTAGGTTGGGCCGTCGCCGGACCCGGCATCCCCCCGTTCCCATGCCCATACATGGTAGACACCCGCCTCGGGAACGGACAGACCCTTCTCCGCGATTTCGAAGGCATCCGCCCACACCACGCCCGGCCCTTCCGTCGAAAAGGCCACGATCGCCGCCAATACCAGATACACGTCGACTCCCTCCGGTTCGAGCGGACTTAGGTTACCGTTTCGACAGAGGAAAGGCAATTGACGAAGCGTCGGCACCTACGGCTGGCGCATGTCGATGTGGATGTCCCAGGCCGGCGGCATGGGGTAGAGAGAACGCCGGGCGGGCTCAGATACGCCATCGACACCCGCCCCACCTGTCGTAGGGCTGCGAGGACTGCGCCCAACGGGCTCCTGAGCCATGACACATCCCGTCATTGCGAGAAGCGGACCCCTGGCGCGCGACTTCTTGAGGCGCCGGTGGATACACGTCCTACCGAGCCGTCCCGGGGCGCCCAGACATAGGCGACGCGGCAATCTCACCCGTGGTACGTCTACGGAAACGGAGCCAAAGGCTCATGTGAGATTGCCGCGT
>CAYVOE010000734.1:0-1896 GCA_964452795.1 uncultured Nitrospiraceae bacterium | reverse complement strand
TTCGCGCTCGATGTCGCGGCGACGCGTGCGGGCCTGCTCCTCCGTGATAAGGCCCGCGTTGAGATCGGCGTCCACGCCCATCTGCTTGCCGGGCATGGCGTCGAGGGTGAACCGGGCGGCCACTTCCGAGATGCGGCTCGCGCCCTTGGTGATCACCACGAACTGGATGATCACCAGGATGCAGAAGATGATGAACCCCACGACGAAGTTGCCGCGGGTGACGAAGGTGCCGAAGGCCTCGATGACGTGGCCCGCGTTCCCGCTGTTCCCCAGGATCAGCCGCGTGGCCGCCACGTTGAGGCTCAGCCGAAACAGGGTCAGCATCAGCAGCAGCGACGGGAAGATGGCGAAGTCCACGGGCCGGCGCAGGTACAGGGTGGCCAGCAGCACCACCACCGACAGGGAGATGTTGAGCGTCAGCAGCAGGTCCAGCACCATCGTCGGCACGGGAATGATGAGGACCAGCAGGATGGCCACCACGCACACCGCGAGGGCGATGTCGGGATTGCGTCCCAGCGATCCTGCCGGGGCCTCGATGCCCTGAGCCGGCGCCGACATCAGACGGCCCTCCGGACGGTGTTGGCCCGGGCCCGTTCACGGATTTTTTCGGTGCGCCGGTCGATGCGATAGACGAAGGCCAGCACCTCGGCCACGGCGCGGAACAGGTTCTCGGGCACGCTCTGGCCCACGTCGAGGGCTTTGTACAGGGTCCGCGCCAACTCGGGCTTCTCGACGATGGGCACGTCGTTCTCGACGGCCACCTGCCGGATCCGCCGGGCCAGCAGGCGCATCCCCTTGGCCACCACCACCGGGGCCTCCATGGACGCCGCGTCGTAGCGCAAGGCCACGGCGTAGTGGGTGGGGTTGGTCACCACAACGTCGGCCGTGGGCACCTCCTTCATCATGCGCTGGGTGGCCATCTGGCGCATGATCTGGCGGATCCGCTGCTTCACCCGGGGATCGCCTTCCATCTCGCGCATCTCTTCCCGGGCCTCTTTCTGGGTCATCCGCAGGTCGCGCTCGTGCTGCCACTTCTGGAAGCCGAAATCGAGGATCCCCAGGACCAGCATGGCCAGGGCCACGCGCCACCACACCGCGAAGATCAGCCCCGCCAGGGTCTCGAGGACGCCCAGCGGCGACATGTGCATCATCACCAGGAGGTCGCCCCAGCGATCGTCGACGGCGAAGTAGACCAGGACGGATACGAAGACCAGCTTGAACAGCGATTTGACCAGTTCCACGCCCGACCGCAGCGAGAAGAACCGGCCGAAACCCGTCAGCGGATTGATTCGATTGAACTTCGGTCCGAGGGCTTTCGGCGTGACGGCGAAACCCACCTGCACGAAATTCACCACCAGGCCCGTCACCACGAGGGCGGCCATGAAGGGCAGGAGGGTCCGCGCCATGCGCAGCGCCACGTCGATCGCCAGGGCCTGCGACGCGCCGGTATCGACCCGGATGGCGTGGATCTCGCCGAAATAGTGGCGAGAGGCCTCGACCAGCGTCTCGAGGGCGGGCGGCGCGGCGTAGCGCAAGGCCAGCAGCGCGGCAAACAACATGACCGCCGCGTTCAGGTCCTGGCTCCGTGCGACGTTGCCCTCTTCCCGCGCGCGCTGGCGCTTGCGCGGGGAAGCCGGTAACGTCTTTTCTCCGCCCGTGTCTTCGGCCATGGCCCTTTAGCTCAATCCCCGAATCAGGGTTTCCACGTTCTCGAACATGCGGTAGAACATCCGGTCGAGGGTCCCCAGGTACATCCGCAGGGACACCGCCACCACCAGCAGGCCGAGGGTCACGGTAATGGGGAACCCCACCACAAACAGGTGAATCTGGGGCACCACGCGTCCCAATAACCCCATGGTCACGTAGGCCAGCAGGAGGGCTCCCGCCACGGGCGCC
>CAYVOE010000733.1:0-1912 GCA_964452795.1 uncultured Nitrospiraceae bacterium | reverse complement strand
AAGAGGGCGCCGGTAAGGGCGGCGTAATCCTCCTCGCGGACCAGGGCGCGGATCCGTCCTTCCGACACGAATACCCAGGCGAGATCCGGGTCGGCGGACCGCCATGTATGCCGATGTGGATACATGGCGGGAATGATGCGCCACCGGCGGGGTCGCTCGCAAGGCGCCGCCCGGAATAAAGCCGCGATTCCGCCGTGTTGCGACGGTGAACCTTTGTTCGGGAAGGGTGAGAAAATCCCCTCTTAGGGAAACACAGATCCTGCGACACGGAGCGGCCCCGCATTTTACGCGCCGCGCCATGGAGGAATACGCGAATGCCCCCAATCTATGACCCCGAAGCGGTACGGCCGATGTGGGAAGAGCTGGTTCAGGTGGGGTTCCGTCCGCTGACCACCGTTGAAGAGGTGGACGAAGTCCTGGCCAACGCCGGCAAGGACGAGACCACGCTGCTGGTCATCAATTCCGTCTGCGGATGCGCGGCCGGGGGCTGTCGTCCGGGCGTGATGCTCGCCTTGCAGAACGAAGTGATCCCGGACAACCTCGTGACGGTCTTCGCGGGCATGGACACCGAAGCCACCCAGCGCGCCCGGGACTACATGGAAGGCTATCCCCCGTCTTCGCCCAACGCGGTGCTGTTCAAGGGCGGAAAGCCGATCCAGGTGCTTGAGCGGCGCCACATCGAGACCATGACGCCCGTCGACATCGCCAACAGCCTCGTGTCGGCGTTCAACGAGCATTGCACCCGGAAGGGACCGTCCGTGCCGCCGGAGGTGTTCGAGTCCATCGAGCCGATCCAGCGCTGCAGCTCGACCATTCCCCTGTTCCGCGGCCAGTAGGCCCAAGGCAGATTTCGTCGGCGACGGGGTTTGGTCGGTGATCGGCCCCGTCGCCGTTTTCATGTCTTCACGCGCCCTGGGGGACAAAACATGCCGGCACAACAGAAGTTTTTCCTGGGAACCGCCGCTTTTCTGGGGGCTCTGGCGGTGATTCTCGGCGCCTTCGGCGCCCACGGCCTCGAAAACCGCGTTCCGCCCGAGCGACTCGAAACCTTCGAAACCGGCGTGCGGTACCACATGTACCACGCCATCGCCATGCTCGTCGTGGCCTGCGCCGTGCCCGTCCTCTGGAAGGACCCCTGGGCGGCCGCCGCGTGCTGGGCCTGGCTCGTGGGCATCCTCATCTTCTCCGGCAGCCTCTACACCCTCACCCTGACCGGCCTGCGATGGCTCGGCGCCATCACCCCCATCGGCGGCGTCGCCTTCGTCCTCGGCTGGGGGTTCCTCGTCGCCGCATCCGCCCGCCTCACCTCCACGTGAGCCGGTTCTGGGGCATCGGCCGAGGGCATTTCCACACACCGCGTCGGCCGGACACACGCCGTCACGGCGACGGATGAGTGGCTCCCGGCGGCGGGGGCCGGGAGCCGGGGGGGCTGCGTGCGAATCGGACCGAATCAGGGAACTTCTTGCCTCGATGCGCTATGATCCTTACTACAACGCGGCGGGATGAATGCCGGGGGTAGACGGCATCCGCTGTGCGTTGGCGTGGTATCGGAACGAGGAGAGGACCTGCCATGAAGAAGAGCCTGATTGCACTGTTGGCCGTGACGGCGGGCTGCATACCGTCCCTCCATCCCCTGTATACGGACCAGGACATCGTGACGGACGACGCCCTGGTCGGCACCTTCGTCGGCGACGACGATTCATCGTCCTGGACCTTCACCCGGGGCGACAACCGATCCTACACGCTCGTCGTCACCGAGGAGGAAGGCAAGCAAGGCACCTTCACCGTGCGCATCGTGGAACTCGGAGACGCCCGGTTCCTCGACTTCTACCCTCAGGATCCGCCCGAGAACTCCATCGCCGGTTTCTACTGGATGCACCGCGTGCCCGCCCACTCTTTTCTGCGCGTGGAG
>CAYVOE010000732.1:0-1914 GCA_964452795.1 uncultured Nitrospiraceae bacterium | reverse complement strand
GCCTCGGCATTGCGATGCCCGCAGACCGCTCGGAGGGAATTCCGACGGAATGCGCAGATTCTGCACAGTCCGGAAGCGGGCCGTTCCGTGCGGTTCTTGCGCAGCGAAGAGGGCCTTCCCGTTCCGTTTCACGGGGTTACGTCGTGGCACGAGGGTTGCTCCTCTCTATTCAGGAACCTGGCCGCCCTGAACGCGGGCCGAGCACGAGGAGGACCGTATGAAAATCGTGGCAATGTCGTTCGATTGCGAGAAACCGGGGACGCTGGAAGACCAACTGGGCCGGGCCCTCCGGGATACCCTCGGCGCCGCGGCGGAGGACCTGCGCCGGGTCGAGGCCTATCTCGAGGCCCTTCCGGGGAAGGACTCCCGGTGCCGGATCCAGGTCAACGCCCAGCCCTACGGCAGCCTCGGCGCGGGGTATTTCGAGGCGGGAGACGCGCGATCGCTCCATCGCGCCCTGGCGGCCGTTGCGTGGCAGGCCCGGATGGCCGTCCGTCAGCGCGTTGCCGCGACCGCCCGGATGCCGGAACGCGCGGCCCGGCCGGCGTGAAGCGTGGTGGAAACGGGCGGCCCCTCCCCCCTGCTCGCCGCCGCGTCCCAAGAACTCGGCCCGGGCCCCGCAGACAACGCTGCGCCTCGAGACGGGCTCGAGGCGCAGCCGTAGGTCTGCAGGTTCGGATCAGCCCAGGCCGCCGAACTGGTTCATGAGGTTGGCCGCCAGCCCGTCGCCGTTCCGCAGGGCGGGGTTGTAGGGCGCGGTATAGACCGGGAACTTCGTGGGGAATCGCACGAATTCAACGTGCCCGTCCATATACAGGACGTTGCTGCCCCCCGGCAGATGGATGAACCGGGCGATGGCCTGCTGGTCCAGGTTTGAGACGGACCAGTCGTTGGTGTTGTTCGCCCAGGCGTCGAACATGATGGGTACCGTGCTCTGGGCCTTGGCCCCGGCCGCCGGGTTGTTGATGTCCGTGATCAGGAAGCGCTCGGCGCCTTCGCGGGTCCGATGGTAGGAGCTCGGCAGATCGGAACCGTCAAAGTCCTTGAAACCCCAGACCCGGTAGCTGCTCGCGGCCAGCATGTCCCCACCCATATCGTCGGCGTTGCGGTACGCGTAGAAGGTGACGGCGTTCCATGCCGTGGGGCCGCCCCGGGCCACGATGTCGCCGTGGCTGAACTCAATGGCTTCCGGGCCCCAATAGCCGGCCGACATGCGCCATCCGTTGGCGTAGAGGGCATCCACGAACTGGGCCATGTTGGAGGTCACGTAGGGCTGATAGATGTAGGAAACCGGGAAAGAGAGGATGGTGTTGACGATGGCCTTCGAAATGAAGTCCTGGGGGCCGCCGTTCGGACCGGTAATCTTGTCGATTTGAGCCTGGATATCCGTCTCGATGCCGGCGCCGTTAGGGAACCAGTTGTTAATCCCGTTCGTCGCGCGCGAATCGGAGGGGCAGATCATGATGTTGACGTCGGTCCAGTATTCCGGATAGAGCGCTTCGCTTCCCGGCAGGTTCGACGTGCCGTTCGGATCGGCGGGGCTGCCCTTGTACATGTTGCCCATGGCGTTCACACCCATGAGCCAACTGCACCAGTTCGGGATCCACTGGGATCCCGCCGGGAACATGCCCTTGTTCTCGCTGGCGAACATCTTGTAGATGACGCCGAACTGCTTGAGGTTGTTGGCGCAGGAGGCGCGGTTGGCCGCTTCTCTTGCCCGGGCCAGGGCCGGCAGCAGGATCGCTGCCAGGATGCCGATGATGGCAATCACCACCAATAACTCGATCAGCGTAAAGCCCCGTGCTGTGTCGCGTCTCATGGAAGTGACCTCCTCTGTTGGGAAAACTACATCAATAGAAGTACATCGGTGCGCGCACAGGGCGCACCGCTTGCCGCCGTCGGGATATTTATCGC
>CAYVOE010000731.1:0-1937 GCA_964452795.1 uncultured Nitrospiraceae bacterium | reverse complement strand
ACGAGATCGGCGAGTACTCCGGCGAGCGCAAGGAGATCCGGCCCGTCACCATCGCCACCTACCAGGTGCTGACGTACCGCAAGTCCAAGGACAGCCCCTTCATCCACTTCAGCCTCTTCGACGAGGGCAACTGGGGCCTGATCTGCTACGACGAGGTGCACCTGCTGCCGGCGCCCGTGTTCCGGGCCACGGCGGGGCTCCAGGCGCGGCGACGGCTCGGGCTGACGGCCACGCTGGTCCGCGAGGACGCCCGAGAAGACGACGTGTTCAGCCTCATCGGGCCGAAGAAGTACGACGTGCCGTGGAAGGTGCTCGAGAAGCAGGGATGGATCGCCCAGGCCGTGTGCACCGAGGTCCGGGTGCCGCTGCCCGACGAAGAGCGCTACCGGTACGCCATCGCCGACAAACGGGGCAAATTCCGCATCGCTTCGACCAACCCCGTCAAGGAATCCATTTGCGAGGTCCTGATCGAGCGGCACAAAGACGACAATGTGCTGATCATCGGTCAGTACCTGGATCAGTTGAAGCTGTTGTCCAAGCGGTTCAAGGCGCCCATCATCACCGGACAGAAGGCCAACAAGGAACGGGAAAAACTGTACACGGCCTTCCGGAAGGGCGAGGTCAAATTGTTGATCGTGTCCAAGGTGGCGAATTTCGCGGTGGATCTGCCCGACGCGAACGTGGCAATCCAGGTATCCGGGACTTTCGGGTCGCGCCAGGAAGAAGCCCAGCGGCTGGGTCGCATTCTGCGGCCGAAAAATGACAACTCGACGGCCCATTTTTACTCGCTGGTGACGAGAGATACCTGCGACCAGGATTATAGTGTGAAGCGCCAATTGTTCCTTACAGAACAGGGCTATCGCTACGAAATCTGCAACGCCGAAGACGTCTGACAATTTTGGACTCGGGAATTTGGATTCTGGACTTCAGCAGCCGCGGGCGCGCGTCGACGAGATGGGATCGGGTGCGAATTCGCCCCCGGAACCGACCTGTCATGCCGGGCGATCTGTCCGGAATCTGAAGTCGGGAGTATCGTCCCTCCTGTTCACGGCAGGGCCATGGAATGCCGCCCCTCTCCCCCGCTCCATCCGGCGAGGGAGCGGCCATGGCTGAAGTCCACCTCTATTGCGGACCACAGCGCTCCGGCCGCGTTCGGGCCCTGGACGACCTCATGCGGGCCCACTGGGACCGGGCCCTGTTTCTCGTGCCCACCCGCCAACTGGCCGACGACCGCCTCGAACGGATCATCCTGGAAAGCGACCTTAAAGGGGCCTGGGGCGCCCGTGTCCTTACCTTTGAGGATTTCGTGCGGGATCTCCTCGAGGCGGAGCGGGCCGACGTAACGCCCATCGACGAGTTCGAGCGGGCCCTGCTCCTGCAGGACGCCATCGGTCGGGTGAAGGCCGCCGGGGGCCTCGAGGCCCTGGGGTCCGCCGCCGACACCGCGGGCTTCCACGGGCACATGCAGCGGCTCATCGGGCAGTTGAAGCAGGCGGCGGTGGAGCCCGAGGAGTTCCGCACGAGAGCGGCCCGGCGACCGAGGCGTACCGACCTGGACGAGGTGGTGGCGGACGTCTATGCCGCGTACCAGGCCCTGCTCATCGAGTACGGCTTGTACGACCGGCAGGGCCTGTATTGGGAGGCCGGCGAGCGGGCGAGGAACGGGCGCCCGAAGGTCCTGCGGGACGTGTTGCTCCTCGACGGATTCGACGATTTCACGCCGTCGGAATTCCGCCTGCTCGAGCGGCTTGAACCGTATCTGGAACTGCTCGTCTTCGGCTTGAATTACGACATCGGTCCGGACCGGCGGGACCTGTACCGCGTGACGGCCGCCACGGCAGACAAAATTCGCGAGCGCTTTTCCCCGGTCTTCCAGAGCTTTTCCGCCGCGCCGCCGGACAGCTACAGCAAGTTTGCTTCGGCCCACCTGTTCTGGC
>CAYVOE010000730.1:0-1943 GCA_964452795.1 uncultured Nitrospiraceae bacterium | reverse complement strand
GAGGTCGTCGGGGATGAAATAGGCGTTGGCGATCCAGACGCGCCGCCGGGCGCAGGCGATGGAGTACATGTACATGAGGCGGAGGCTTTCGCTGCCTTCCTGAGGCGAGCTCATGAAGACCTGGGCCGGGCAGTCTCCGACCGGTTCCAGCGCCGGGAAGTATTTCTCGTCGTGGAGCACGCGGTTGGACACCTTGAGCCAGTTGTCCATGAACGCCGACTGCATCTGGGCCACGCAGGGGCCTTCGAGCTGGAAATGGCAGTCGCGGTAGCGCTCGGGGTCGGTGGCGTCGCCCATCCATTCGTCGGCGATCCCCACGCCCCCGGTGAACCCGATTCGGCCGTCCACGATGAGGATCTTCCGGTGCGTGCGGTTGTTGATTCGCGACAGCGTGTACCAGCGCACGGGGTGGTAGATCTCGACCTGGACTCCGGCCTCTTTGAGCCGGTCGACGTATTCGTTCCCCATTTTGAAGCCGCCGGCCCAGTCCACCACCATGTGGACCGCCACGCCGGCCCGGGCCCGTTCGCACAGGGCCGACGTAAAGGCTTCCGCGATCTCGCCGGCCCAGAAGACGTAGGTCTCGAAACAGATCGATTTCTGCGCGTTCCGGATGGCTTCCAGCATGGGCGGGAAGATCTCGTCGCCGTTGAGGAGCGTGGTGACCTTGTTGCCCGCCAGCACCGGGGGAGGCAGCAGGTGGCCGATGGACCGCTCGAACTGTTCGTCGTCTATCGAGTAGTCGGTCTTGATTTCGTACTTGATGCTCTTTTCCTGGTTGAAAAGGTTGAGGACGATGAGCGTGACCAGCAGGGTGAGGAGGAAGGTGGCGAGAACCGCCCAAAAGATGGCCATAGGAGAACACCTCGCAGAGGAGCTGATGGGATCCGGCGTCTTCGAAGGGGGCATATGCCCGGGAGAAGGCGCGCCCCGGTCCGGGGGGCGTATGGAATGCTAGTCTACCGCGAGGCCGGGTGCAAGGTATGGCCGGGGGAGACGGAACGGGGCGCCCGGACGGATCCGGACGCCCCGCGTGCCTCAGAGGAGTTTATTCGACGATGAACCCGTGGAACAGGCCCATGTAGTACGGCAGGAGGAACGACGCGCCGTCGGCGAGGTCGCGGCCGTCGCCGCCCTGGTCGAGGCGCCAGGGATCGTGGTTCCAGTGGTTCACGAACTGCTCGTCGTAGGGCAGGACGTAGCCGTTGCGGAGGTGTCCCTTGCCGAAGGGCCGATCCAAGTCGAGATCATCGGGGTCGCGCATGTGGTTGGGCAGGCGCACGATGTCGATGCGGTGGCTGTTCCGGACCCGCCAGTTGACGCGGTCCAGGGGGAACCGCTTGAGGGTGTCGACGGACTGTTCGAGCCAGTCGCCCCGCGGATAGAGCGGAATGGTGGCGAAGGGGCTCACGTAGGTTTCGTCCGGCATAATCATGGCGGCGAACATGAAGTTGAACAGGGGATTCCGCTCGTACTTCTCGAGCTGCCAGTAGTTCCACCAGGAGAAGGCCACAGCCTCGCGCAGTTTTGAACCTTCCGGGGCGTACTTCAACAGGTTGTAGTACGACATGAAGGCCATTTCGTCGTCCGACTGGTTCCCCGAGCCGGGCCCGTTCTGGAACTTGGGATACATGAGATTAACGAGGTAGCCGTGCTCCTCGATGAGGGTGTCCATGGCGTCGGCGTACTTGGCGTCGCCGGTCATGTGGTGGGCCACCGCCAGGTAGGACAACATGCTGAGCGAGTTGAGCCCGCGCTCGACGAACCACCCGGTGTCGCCGTTAAACCGTTCGGGATCGAACACGGCCCAGCGGGTGGGCAGTCCGTCGTGGTCGATGAGCTGGAAGTTGTTCCGGACGAGATGGTCCGTGAGGGCCGCGATGACGTCGCGGCAGGCCTGCTTCTCTTCTTCCGTCTCGGCCACGAGGTCGTAGTAGCAGGCG
>CAYVOE010000729.1:0-1945 GCA_964452795.1 uncultured Nitrospiraceae bacterium | reverse complement strand
GCAGACGCGCGAAGCCCTCCAGCGGTGGGCGGACCACCTAGACAAGATCATCGCCGAAAAATCGGAGGGAAAAGACGAGAAGGAAGTGAAGGGCGCCAAAGGCCACTGACCTTCCCCGCTACCTCGTTCACAACGACCGGGCTTCGGCCCGGTATTTTTCTGTTCCATTTTTTCGTAAACCGGGAAAAATTTCGTAGGGGGTATGGGACATGTTTTTCGGAGGACGCCCCGGTCCTCGGGGCGGCAACCAGAAAGGATCGCGTCATGACCGAAACCCTCACGTCCCTGGCGGACTTCGCCGAGGCCCGGAACCGAAAGGAAGAGTACCGCCTCGTGGAGAAGCGTCGGCAGCTCGCCCGCGAACGCGCCGAGACGCGCACGGCGCTCCACGGGTTCCGGCGGAACCTCGCGGAGGTGAAGGACGCCATGGCCCTCCTGGAAGGGCGCGTCTGGCGCGAGGTAACCACGGCCGTGTCGCCCGAGACGGGGAAACCCAAGTGCGGCAACGACAAGCTCCGGGAAGCGGCCGTGCGGGAGATCCTGGCGTCGGGCGCCCCCGGCTACACCTACTCCGTTCCCGGCGTGGAGAAGGCGTACACCTATCCCGAGCTCAAGAAGCAGGCCCACGACTTCGAGGCGGAGATCCTGGACCTGGAGTGCGCGCTGTACATCATCGACCGGGAAATGGAGAACATCGCCTACGTCCTGCGGTGGACGGACCTCGCCCCGCACAACGGCACGAGACACCGGGGAGACGAGAGCGGCAACGAGTAGGGCGTCGCCCCTCTTTCCGCGTCGTCGACACGAAAGCGAAACGGCCATGCAAGAGAATGATATCCTCGCCGAAGCCGTCGTCCTCTCCCTGGCGATGGGGATAACCCTCCTCGTCCTGCTCCAGGTGTCGTGGTTCAACATCCGGATTCGGCGTATCGAATTGCGCTACCGTCTGAGGCATCTGTTGGACGACCTGGACACGTCGGTCGTGCGCGGACGGGTGGATCCGAAGAACCCGGCCTACCGATTCATGCGGGAGATTGTCGCCGACCTTCTGCAAAATTGAGAACGTCCCGACTTTCCCAACCCGGTCCTGGCCTTGAGCCGGCTGGCGGCGCGGATAAGGCGGGACGAGGCGGCGTTCTGGAACGGACTGAACGAGTCTCCGGATCTGGTTCGGTTCGGTCCCGAGTTCTGGTCGCGGCTCGTCGCGGCGCTCTGCGAAGGCAGTTTCCGGGTCCGCCTTATCCTGTCCCGGGCCTTCGATTTCGTCGAGCGGTGCCACGAAGCGTCGCGTGAACAGGGGGAATACGTGCCGGAGTTGTACACGCTTCAAGCCCGCTGGGTTGTGTCCCGGATGAAATCGATCGAGGAACGGTGCCGGGAACGAGCGCTTCGGGCTTCGTAACGCGCGAACTTCCCGACGGCAACGAGGCTTCGGGCGGACGGAAAAACGTCCGCCCAAAGTTTTCTTTTGCCCCTACGCCGCGCCTTCGTCTTCTTTCCGGACCGCGGCCGAGAAGGCCGCATCCCACCGTGCCCGGACGACCCGGTACAATTCGGCAAGCCGCTTTTTTCTCTTTGCGGCTGTACCGGGCGTTCAAACTGAACGCGGCGAGCCCGCCGTACTTCCCGAATAAACTCAGGAACTTTAAGAAGCTCCGAAGATGAAAGTCGTAGTAGATGCCCACGAGATCGGAGGAGGATTGGGCCGCGCCCATCCGCTCCTCAAATTCTTCCTCGAACGCCTGGACGGCCTCCTGGTAGAAGGCGTTGAACTCGTACGGGTGGTTGTAGTAGCTGCCCGTCGGATCCTTTTCGTTCCGGTACCCCCTGAGGCTCCACTTCGCGCTGCGCCGGAAATCCAGATAGTGGATGAACTCGTGGACGAAGAGTCTGAGCATCGATTTCCGGTCCCAGTCCGGGGGCGTCAGGCGAATGAGGGGCTTCC
>CAYVOE010000728.1:1501-1945 GCA_964452795.1 uncultured Nitrospiraceae bacterium | reverse complement strand
TGTCTCGGGCCCGCGAGGCCGCCAACCGCGCCAGTTGCGCGAACAACCTCAAGCAGTGGGGTCTGATATTCAAGACCTTCTCGAGCGAGAACAAGGGCAAGTTTCCCAGCGGCGGCGGCTTCAAGCTCAACGGCTGGGGCTGGTGGCGCGGCGTCAACAGCATGGACCTCTATCCGGAGTACTGGACGGACGCCAACATCATGGTGTGTCCGTCTGACTCCCGCGGCGACTGGGCGGGCGCGACGTCCGTTGGCTTCACGAGCCCCTTCCCGGGAATCGACATCGACGTAGCCGCTCAAGTGGCCAACATCAACGACGCCATCAACCCCACCGTGGCGAATGCCGCGCGTCATGCCATCCTGTCTTTCCCGATCTCGTACATCTATAACCCGTACGGAGCCAGGACGCCTTCGCAGCTCGAGTTCGCCTTCCATTCCTGCGCGA
>CAYVOE010000728.1:0-1491 GCA_964452795.1 uncultured Nitrospiraceae bacterium | reverse complement strand
TGGCGGAACGTTCCGGGTACGTGGTACTCGGGCGCGGACGTAGCGGCCGTGGGCGGGCCGAAGAACCTGATCAACATCGGCTACGTTCCCGGCAATGGGGAAGACGACATCACCGATTTCCGGTTCGTGTCGTGGTGGAAGGAGCTCAACTTCCTGGACGACGACGGTACTCCGATTCAGGGTAGAGCCATGCGTCTGAAGGAAGGTATCGAGCGGTTCTTCATCACCGACATCAACAACCCGGCGGCGGGTTCTCTTGCTCAGAGCACGCTTCCGGTGATGTGGGACGCCTTCGGCAAGGATGACAACGCCGACGCGGCGGCCCAAGGGCGCGGCGCGATCCTGGTGTTCAACCACATTCCCGGCGGCGTCAACGTCCTCTACATGGACGGCCACGTGGAGTGGAAGAAGTATGAGCAGTACGGCGACATGCCGTGGAACGCTCGGCCCGTCTCGAACGGCTACAATCCCGGTCAGCACTGGGCCAACTACACCCACGTCTACGGCGGCATGGGCTGAGTCGAACCGGCGACTTGGTACGGATGTACCCTAAACACCGTGCACCGAATCGGGGAGGAAGGGGAGTCAAGCCCCCTTCCTCCCCGCTCACCCCACAGGAGACGTTTGCGGAAGAGTCCTTTCGGAGCGCGGGCCCTGCCTCGTCTCGTCGAGGCGCGTCACGGCGCGTACTCCGAGCTCCGAACGTGAGACGGGCGGCGCGGTAGCGGTAGTACACGAAACAAAAAAAGGGGGAGTCGACATCCTGATGGGGTTTCTGCGGACATACGGGCCGCACCTGGCCGTATCGGTGGCCGCGGTGGCGCTGGCGGCCTACGGCATCCGTGCAACCGTCCCCCGCGAGGAACCTTACCCCGGCCTGACGGCGGCGGAACGCAGCCTCCAGCAGGGCCTCGACTACCTCACGGTCGACCCGAACACGCCTTTCGACGATGAAGGCGCCGCCGTCCATTTCGAAACCCTCCTGTCGGATCCCGAGGCGCCCGCCCATTTGAAAGAGGCGGCGTCGTTCCTGCGGGCGTGGTCGCTCTGGACCCGTCCCGTGCCCGACTTCGACGGAGCACGCGAGCGCTTCATAGAACACCTTCAGAATTTTCCCCGGTCCCGATTCCGCGCCGAGGCCCTCTACATCCTGGGCCTTATCGAGCAGCACGATCCCTTCCGAGGGCAGGCCGAGCGGGCGGTTTCGTACCTGACCCAACTGACCGAGGAGGCGCCGGACTCGGACCTGGCGTCCTACGCGGCGGTGACGCTGGCGGGCCTGTACCGCGAACGGCTGGGCGATCTCGAGGCCGCGGCGAAGTGGTACGGCGAGGCCTACCGCCGCACCGTCGCCACCTACCGCCCCGACGAGCGGCTCCGGCTGCTTTACGTGCAGGGCAAGATCCTGCAGGAGCTGGGCCGGTACGAGGAGGCCGTCGCCGCTTACCGGGGCATTCTGGAGTCGAGCGAAGGCCGGACGGGGGTGTGGAC
>CAYVOE010000727.1:0-1945 GCA_964452795.1 uncultured Nitrospiraceae bacterium | reverse complement strand
CCCTTGTCAGAGTCCGGCCTTTCCCGGTCTTCGAGGCCGAGGCTTCCGGGGTATGCCCGATTTCCCGAATTTGGAACTCTCAGCGAATAGTGGGGATATATCTATTGTGCCGTGAAACGAGTTGAAGACGCTTGTGCGTTCTGATACTCTTTTCGCACTTGTTTCCCAGGCTCTAGGGTTTTGTCAAGGGTAGTATGCGGAGGAAGACATCAAGAGAAACTCTGGTTGGTCTTTTGCGATCGGGGTCGTTGGCCTGGCGCAGATCCTCGCGGCCAGCACGGGCTGCAAGAAGAAGCAGCCTGCGATCCAGACGGACACGGTGAGCTCGACGGGCACCGCCACGACGCCGGGCGGCGCCTTCGGCGACGGACAGCCGGGCCTTTCGGCCAGCGAACTGTCGAGCCTGCTCTTTGGGCCGTCGGGCCGGCTGCGGACCGTGTATTTCGACTATGACCGTTCGGAGCTTCGCGAAGATGCGCGGATGACACTGCAGCAGAACGCCCAGGTGTTGAACGAAGTGCTGCCGCAGGCTCCGGGGCTCATCGTCCAGATCGCGGGTCACTGCGACGAGCGGGGCACGGCGGAATACAACCTGGCTCTGGGCGAGCGTCGCGCCCTGTCGGTGCGCGACTATCTCGTGTCGCTGGGCGTGCCGGCGAACCGCCTCATCACCATCAGCTACGGCGAGGAGATGCCGGCGGTCGAGGGGTCGAACGAGGCCGCGTGGGCGCAGAACCGCCGCGCCGAGTTCAACGAAGCGACGATGTAGCACGCTCTAAGCATCAAAACGGCATTCGGCAGAAGGTAAGGACATGTCCATGCGCTGGCTGCAGAAGATGGGCGTCGCCGTTCTGGCACCGGTGGCGATGGCAAGCTGTGCGACCACGGGGAGCAGCGACGTGCTCAACTACGTGGCGAACAACAACCGCATGCTTCGCAATCTCGACCAGAACATTTCGCCCTCGGTAACGAAACTGAACCAATCGGTGGCCGATCTCATCGTGCGTCTTGACGCGAACGAACAGGCCACCCGGACGGCCAACAGCAATATGGAGGCGGTCCAGGTGCAGCTCCAGGCCATGCAACAGCAATTGGACGACGTCCAACGGGTTATCTATCGACAGCATAACCTGTCCGTGCCGAGCAGCCGAACGGCCGCCACCCCCACCGCGCCGGGCTCGACGCCGGGCGTGCAGGTGGGTCCCATCACCCAGGAACCGGACCTGGATTCCTTGTCCGCGCCTTTGGGTGGTTCACCGGTGCCGCCGAGCGCCCAGGGACTCGATGCGGACTTGATGGGGGCGCCGGAACCCAGCGTGGCGCCACCGGCGCCCGTGGCGGAGGCCACGCCGCCTCCGCCTCCGGCCGAACCGGAGAGTCCGCCGGTGGCCTCCGGAGGCGATCTCTACGAGCAAGCCACCGAGAGTTTCCGGGCGGCCAACTATGAGCAGGCCCTGGCCCAGTACGACGCCTATCTCCGGCAGAATCCGGGGACGGACGACCGGGCCGCCAACGCCCAGTTCTGGAAGGGCGAGGCCCTTCTCAAGCTGGGACGGCCCCAGGATGCCGTGGTGGAGTTCGAGCAACTGCGGTCGAAATATCCCAGCAGCCAGAAGGTGCCCTACGCCCTTCATCAAGAGGCGGATGCCCTGCTGAAACTGGGAGAGAACGAAGAGGCCGTCAAGCTCCTTCGCGAGCTCATCCAGGACTACCCCATGACCAAGCCGGCTCAGAACGCCAAGCAGGAACTCGAGCGACGCAATTTGATGTAGCGTCCACCGGCGGGTCTGCCGCAAGACGGACACCCAAGACGCGCGGGATTTCGGTCCCGCGCGTTTTTCATTGGGCCTTCTGACCCGCCTGCCCCCTCTGCGACATCGACGCCGTTCCTCCCGCAGGGAGGCCCTCGGAGGGGATCCCTGCGCGGTGACTCTGGGCAATCAAC
>CAYVOE010000726.1:0-1946 GCA_964452795.1 uncultured Nitrospiraceae bacterium | reverse complement strand
GATAGAGACATAGCAAGGAGCCGATTGAGCGCAGTCCTCCCAGTCGTACGGCGGGCAGGCTATCTCACACGAGCCCTATACGCGCAGTCCTCCCGCCCCTGCGTCGGGGAGGGAGCAGACGTCAGTGGCGCGATGGGCGCGGCCAAGCGCCGGCCCGGTTCGCTGCGTATGGAGTCCCCTCGGAGTAGACTACGCGCGTCCGTCCGGACGGTCCCGTCGTTGGCGGCACCGTATCCGCAGGCCCTTCGCGTCGTGGTCGGTTTTTCGGGGTGCTATTTCCGCGAGAACAGGGCGCTTCGGAGGTAGTCGCGGTTCATCTGAGCGATGTGCTTGACGCTGATGAGTTTCGGGCAGGCGGCCTCGCAATAGTAGTAGTTCGAGCAGTTCCCGAACCCCTCGCGATCCATCTGGTCCACCATGTTGAGCACGCGGCGCTTCCGTTCCGGCTGGCCCTGGGGCAGGTTGGCGTAGTGCATCACGCGGGCGGACACGAAGAGCATGGCGGACCCGTTGGGGCAGGCGGCCACGCAGGCACCGCAGGCGATGCACTGGGCGGCGTCGAAGGCGGCGTCGGCCTTGTCCTTGGGCACCAGGACGGAGTGGGCCTCGGGCGCGGCGCCGGTCCGCACCGAAACGTAGCCGCCCGCGGCGGAGACGCGGTCCAGGGCGGATCGGTCCACGATGAGGTCCTTGAGCACGGGGAAAGCTCGGGACCGCCACGGCTCGACCACGACGGTGTCGCCGTCGTTGAAGTGGCGCATGTGAAGCTGACACAGGGTGGTGGCGCTTTCGGGGCCGTGGGCCTTGCCGTTGACCATGGCGCCGCAGGTGCCGCAGATGCCTTCACGACAGTCGCTGTCGAAGGCGATGGGCTCTTTCCCTTCCAGCTCGAGGCGCTCGTTCAGGATGTCGAGCATCTCGAGGAAGGAGATGTCCGTGTCCACGTCGCGCATCTCGTAGGTTTCGAGCCGGCCCGCCGCCTTGGAATCCTTCTGACGCCAAACCTTGAGGGTCAGGTTGATCGTCTTTCCCATTACTTGTAGCTCCTCTGGGACGGCTGCACGAGCTCGAAGGAGAGCGGTTCGGTATGCAGGACCGGCGTCTCCCCCACGCCCTTGAATTCCCATGCCGATACGTTCATGAAGTTCTCGTCGTCGCGTTGGGCCTCTCCTTCGGGAGTCTGGTACTCCTCGCGGAAATGGCCGCCGCAGGATTCGTTGCGCTGCAGGGCGTCGTAGACCATGAGTTCGGCAAACTCGAGATAGTCCACCACGCGCCCCGCCTTCTCGAGGCACTGGTTGATGTTCTCCGCGTCGCCGGGGACCTTCACGGTCTTCCAGAACTCCTCGCGGATGGCCCGGATCTCGCCCAGCGCCTCCTGCAACCCCTGGGCGTTGCGCGACATGCCGCACTTGTCCCACAGGAGCCGGCCGAGCTCGCGGTGAATGTCGTCCACGGTCCGGTTGCCGTTCGTCGATAGGAGCCGCTTGGTAAGGTCGGCCACCTCGGCCACGGATTTCCGGAACTCGGGATGCTGGGCGTCCACGGGCGCGGGCTTCGCCGTGGCGATGTAGTCGGGCACCGTCTGGGGCCCGATGAAGTAGCCGTCGGCGAGGGTCTGCATGAGGGCGCTGGCGCCGAGGCGGTTGGCCCCGTGGTCCGAGAAGTTGGCCTCGCCCAGGACGAACAGGCCCGGGAGATTGCTCATCAGGTTGTAGTCGACCCAGAGACCGCCCATGGTGTAGTGGATGGCGGGGAAGATCATCATGGGCTCGACGTAGGGGTCGGAGGCGGTGATCTTTTCGTACATGGCGAAGAGGTTGCCGTAGCGCGCCTCGATGGCATCGCGCCCCAGACGCTCGATGGCGTCGCGGAAATCGAGGTACACCGCCATGCCCGTAGGCCCCACGCCGCGGCCCTGGTCGCAGACTTCCTTGGCGTTACGA
>CAYVOE010000725.1:0-1946 GCA_964452795.1 uncultured Nitrospiraceae bacterium | reverse complement strand
AGGTCAACCGACCGCCTTCAATCCGTGCCGCGGCGGTGAACGGGTGCTCCTCGGGTTCCTGGCCGTCGCGGATGTGCCACACCCCCGCGCCGACGCTTTTGAGGTAGTCGGAGATGAGGGATCGGTGGCAGCGCCACCACACCGCTTCGGAACACATCACCGCCACCCGCCTTTCCCGGGCCCAGTCAAGGAGTTCGGCCATGGCCTCGGCGAACTCGGGCGTTTCCATGTAATCCGCGTAACCCCGGAAAGACTCGTTGCGCCATACGCTATTCGGCGAGTCCGGTCGCGGCTTTCGGCGGCCGCCCAGGGCGGGCATGTGGCGGTATGCGATCCCCGCCTCCTCCAGCGCGGCAGAGAGGGCGTCTCGGCCGAAGTGAGGAAACCGGCGCGAGCCGGGGTAACGGCGCACGTCCGCCAGGCCTTCGATGCGGTGGGTGCGCAACAGGTCGAGGAAGGTCTCCAGATCTCGTGTCGAGTGGCCTACGGTCCAGACGTCCGGCACGGCGTCCTCTCGCCGGGTGTAATTCGTATCGGTCATAACCCATTGTACCGGATGATCCGCGCCGTGCGAGGGCGGGACCGTGGCGACGCGGTCTGCGCCGGCTATTGAACCCCCTCTCCCCGGCCGGTATAATTCGCGCGTTTATTCAGGGAGGCCCGAAGTGGTTCGAGTTGGCATAGTCGGCACTACCGGTTACACGGGACGCGAGACCCTGCGACTGCTTTCCAATCATCCCGGAGTGGAGGTGGTCGCGGTGGCGTCGGAGAGCGCGGCGGGGAAACCCCTCGGCGACGTTCTGCCCGCGTTTCGCAAAGTCTTCGACCTGACTTGCGAGGCCTTCGACGCGGCCGCGCTGGCCAAGCGCTGCGATCTGGTCATCCTCTGCGTGCCCAGCACGAAGGCCATGGCCTTTGGCGCGGAACTGCGCCAGGCGGGCGTGCGCGTCCTGGATGTGGCGCCCGATTTCCGCCTGAAAGACGCCGATCTCTACGAACGAACCTACGTCGTGGCCCATTGCGCCCCGGAACGGCTCGCGGAAGCGGTCTACGGCCTCGTTCCGTTCTACCGGGAACAGCTTGGGAATGCGTCGCTGGTGGCGGTGCCCGGGTGCTACCCCATTTCGGCGATCCTGCCGCTCCGGCCCTTGCGCACGGAGACGCTGACCGACGTGCCCATCGTAATCGACTCGATTTCCGGGATTTCCGGTGCGGGCCGTTCCCTCAGCGACCACTATCATTTCCCCGAAATGAACGAGAACCTCCGCGCTTATTCGCTCGGCGTGCATCGCCACGTGCCCGAGATCGAGCAGGAGCTCTTCAACAAGGTCAAGGTCCAGTTCACGCCCCACGTGGCGCCCCTGACCCGCGGCATCCTGACCACCATCACCATACACCTGCGCCGCGACGCCAACGTGGATCTCGATGCGGCGTATGAACCCTATCGGAACGAGCCCTTCGTGCGGATCCTGCCTCCGGGTACGCTCCCGGAGGTGAAGTACGTCAAGGCCACCAATTTCTGCGACATCGGCTGGTACCACGACTCCCGCACGGGCAACCTCATCATCGTCAGCGCCATCGACAACCTCATGGGCGGCACGGCGGGCATGGCGGTCCAGTGCCTCAACATCATGTTCGGCCTGGACGAACGCGCCGGAATCGCGTCGGGAGGGATGGCGCCATGAACCCGATTGAAGGCGGAGTCACCGCCCCCGTGGGCTTTCGGGCGGCCGGCGTGGCCGCGGCGATAAAGCCCAACAGCACCAGGAAAGACTGCGCGCTCCTGGTGAGCGACGGGCCGGCGGAGGTGGCGGGCGTGTTCACCCGGAACCGCGTCCAGGCGGCGCCCGTCCACTGGTGCCGGGAGGTGTGCCGCGGCGGCACGGCCCGGGCGGTGTTCATCAACAGCGGAAACGCCAACGCCTGTACGGGCCCGCTGGGAGAGG
>CAYVOE010000724.1:0-1948 GCA_964452795.1 uncultured Nitrospiraceae bacterium | reverse complement strand
GTCGCTCGACGCGCTGTCCGCCAGGGTCACCCGCACCGGATCCCGACCCGCCACTTCGTACTGAATGCCCACGGCCGCTACACCGAAGTCGTCCTTCACCTCCACCGCGAAGGGTATCTCTTCCACGGGCGTCACTTCGTCGTCGCCCCGCGGAAACGCGATCCGTACCTCCGGCGCCTTGTCCTTCACCGCCGTGATGTCGTAGACCGGTTCGTAGTCGCTGGGCCGACCCTGCCGATCCAGGACCTCGATGTGGTACTTGTCGTTCGCATCGACGAGCAGTTCGCCCGCCCACACCGCGTCCGTTTCCGCTTCGAGCGGCACCCGGCGCCCGCTCTCCAGCACCAGTTCCGCGTGATCCAGCGCCTTGTTCACCGACGCACGGATCGCCACCCGCGTGCCTTCCACCGCCGAGATGGGGCCGCCGTTGGGCACGTCTTCCGCGGGCCGGCCCAGGTACTCGGGGTATTGGTAGGTCAGGTGAATATTCTCGACCCGCGGCGGTTCCCACGCCGTGACGGTGTAGGTCGGCGAGCGATGGCGCCCCGCCTGCACGCGGTACTCGAGGTTCTCCTGAACGTTTCTCAGTTCGTAATGGTGAACCCGGGCGCCCGTCGATGTGCCCATGGGCTCCGTCTCCCATTCGCCGTCCGCCGTGCGCCACGCGATGGCGAAGGCCTGGCTCATCGTCGGCGCCTCGGCCAGCACCACCACGTTCTCGCCCCGCCGCACCTCGATGTCGCCGGGCTTCACCTGAAACGGCGCCTCCTCGAAGGGCCGCGACGCCGAAAATCCGGGCAGCGGAATCCGGGGCGTCCAGTAGGTCCCGTACAGGAACAGCACCACCATCGCCGCCCCGACGAGGGCGCCCGCCGTCAGGCGTCCCGTGGCCAGGTACCACTCTTCCCGGGCGCCGTCCACCGGCAGCGCACGCGCCGCCGTGTTGGTCTCGTCGAGCAGGCGCTCGATCATCCAGAGCGAGACCGCTCCCCGGTTGCCCGGTCCCTCGCCTTCGCCGGGCCGGCGGGCGAACTCGAGGGCGCTCACGATGCGGTTCTCCAGATCGGGGTATTTGTGGTCGATGTAGAGCGCCACTTCTTTCAACGGAATGGGCATGCGATGGGGGCGCACCAGTCCGCGCCAGGCGGCAATCAGCTCGCACAGGACGGACGCGACGATGATGGCGTTTCGTGCCGTCTCGTTCTCCGCCCGGACCGCCAGTGTCAGGAGGACCGTGCCCACGGCGAGGATCACGAGGGTGGCCAGGCCGAAGCGCAAGAGGCCGCGGACCCGAAGCCGGCGGCGAAAATGGAGCGTGACCTCCTGCAGGGCCATGTATACCTGCGGCGGAAGCTTCGGCTGATTCCGTTCCATCTCAAGAGCTCCTTGTATAGCGTGCGCTCGGTTACCGCCCGGATTCGGCGGCGACGCGGGCGGCATACCACGATTCGAGGACCAGGGCGGCCAGGATCAGCGCCAGGAAAAGGCGGCCGTATTCGCGCATCCCGCCGGCGCCCTCCGACAGGCCCGCCGTCGCCGGCCGATCCGAATCGGCGACCGGGGCCGAACACAGCCGCAACGCGAGCTCGGCGGGCGAGATGCGCGCCGGATCGCCTTCCTCGGCCGCCACGTTGACGGCCTCCACCGGGACCGGCGCGTCGTCGGTGTCCGCGCGCCATTCCAGGAAGCCGGGCCGGTCAAGCGGTTCAAGTTCGCGCGCCTGCGCCGTCTCTCCCGGCTCGAGGGCCTGCCACGGCGTCCGGTCTCGTTCCAGTGGACTTGGATGCTCGCCCACGGTCCAGTCTCGATGCGATTCCCGCGGTCCCGTCAGCAGGTTCACCGATTCGTGAAGCAACGGCACGAAGCGGGGCGACTTGGGCAGGGTCGTCGAAGTCAGGTCCAGCGGAAAGGCCCACACCAGCACGCGGCCCTCGCCCCGGGTCGCGTC
>CAYVOE010000723.1:0-1961 GCA_964452795.1 uncultured Nitrospiraceae bacterium | reverse complement strand
CATTTCCTCCGGCAGATGCTGGCGACGGTACCGGTTCCGCAGCGCGATGGCGACTTTCTTCTTCGCCACGTCCTGGCCCACGATGTATCGATCCAGTTCCGCGACGATTTCCTTCGGCGTTAATGCGCTCATGACGATCCTATGCTTGCCAGGGCGCCCGATCTTGTCGCGGGCGCCGTCGGGAAGGTTATGCGGCCCGAGGGGGCTCAGCGGAGCTCCACATTTTACATGCCTTCGGCCCGCGGATCGAAACCGTCGTAACCGGCATCTCCCGCCGATTCAGCGCGGGGCAGAGGGAAGGCAGGGGGAGCGGTCGGAGCCCGCTCACTCGGTCCGCTTGAAGGGGAGCGGGTCGTGCACCGTGATGAGCCGGGCACGCCGGTTTCGGGTCATGTAGTTCCACGCCCACTGGATGAACACGATCACGCGATTCTCGAACTGAACGATCTTCATGAGGTGGACGAACAGCCACAGGAGCCAGGCGACGAACCCCGAAAACCGAATCCATCGGAAGTCGGCCACGGCCCGGGCCCGGCCGATGGTGGCCATCTCGCCGTAGTTGCGGTATTGGAAAGGCTTGACCGGCCGACCCCGAAGGCGGGCGGCGATGGTCCGGGCCACGTATTCCCCCTGCTGCATGGCCACCGCGGCCAGGGCCGGCCAGTGGGGACCGTTGGGAAACACGCCCTGGCAAAGGTCTCCGATGACGAAAATCTCCGGGTGGCCCGGCACGGTGAGGTCCGGCTCGACGTATACCCGGCCGCCCGGCGTAAGCTGGACTCCCGCGTGGGCCGCCAGCGCCTGACCCAGGGGAGAGGGCTGCGTGCCGGCGGTCCACAGGATGGTGTACGTGGAGATCCGCCGCTTCGAGTCGTTCTCCTGAACGTCGATGAAGTTCTGACCCATGTCTACCACCCGCGTGTTCAAGAGCAGCTCGACCCCCATCTCCCGCAGGGCCGCACCGGCCTTTTCCGACAGCTCCCGCGGATAGGTCGGCAGCACGCGGTCGTGCATCTCGACCAGGAGGATGCGCGGTTGCCGACGCTCGATGCGGCGGAAGTCCTTTTTGACCGCGTCCCGCACGATCTCCGACACGGCTCCGGCGAGTTCCACCCCCGTGGGGCCCGCCCCTACAATGACAAAGGTGAGGTACGACGGCACCTTGTCGGGGTCGGACTGGCGTTCCGCCGCCTCAAGGGCGCTGAGGATTTCGCCCCGGATCTGGGTGGCGTCCTCGACGGTCTTGAGTCCCGGCGCGTAGCTGACCCATTTCGACTGGCCGAAGTAATTCTGCTTGCTGCCCGGAGCCAGGACCAGGATGTCGTAAGGGACTGCGCCGTCGGTCAACAGCAGCCGCCGTTGCTGGACGTCGATGTCGATCACTTCCCCCATGATGGTCCGGACGTTGCGATTCCTGCGCAGGATCACCCGCAGCGGAGTGGCGATGTCGGCGGGCGACAAGGCCCCGGTGGCGACCTGGTAGAGGAGCGGTTGAAACAGGTGGAAGTTCCGGCGGTCCACCAGGGTCGCCTGGACCGGTGCGCGCTTTAGCTTGCGGGCACAGTACAGGCCGCCGAAACCTCCGCCGACGATGACCACGTGGGGTTCTTTCGTCACGGTCGTTGCTCCTTCCAAAGGCGGTTCTTCACGGCAAGTGGGTTCAGGCGTTCATCCGCCAGATGGCGAAGTTCAACCCCGCCGCATAGGTCACCCACAACAGGTACGGCACGAGCAAGCCGCCCGCCACCCGGCTCACCGAGCCAAACGACAAAGCCGTGGCGAGGATCGCCCACCACAGCAGAAAGACCACCACAAGCCCCGCCCGAGGACTCTGAAGGGCGAAAAACGCGCCGGACCAGGCCACGTTCAACGCCAACTGGAGCAGCCACAGTCCCAGCGGCAGCCACGCCCCGCGGACCCCGCGCCTCCGCCACACCAGCCACGCCGCCAGGGCCATCAGG
>CAYVOE010000722.1:0-1966 GCA_964452795.1 uncultured Nitrospiraceae bacterium | reverse complement strand
GGGACGTGGTGGAACAGACGCCGGAATCGGTGACCTTCGCCCTTACCCTGCCCGTCACGGCCTAGATCCGCAAGACCGTGGCGTTCGGCGACGCCCCCCACGTGCTCGAGCTCCAGGTCGAGTACCGCAACCTCGAGGATACCCCCCGCGCCCTGGGCATCGACCAGACCCCCGCCTATGCCCTCTACTGGGCGCCGGACATCGTGTCGGACGAAGTGACCCGCATGATGCCCAAGCAGATCATCTGGCGCGTGGGCGACTCGAACGAGATCGAGTCCCTGGGCGACCTGGCGGAGGACGGCGAGCGTTCGTTGCCCAACACGCGGTGGGTGGCGGCGAAGAGCGCCTATTTCGCGGTGGCGCTGAAGCCGGAATTCGAGGGCGCGCGGGGCTGGGCCATGAGCCTGGGCCCCGAGCAGTATCAGGTGGGGGTGACGGTCCCGGCCATGGTAATCGCGCCGGGCGAGACGCGGGTCGACCGGTTCCGGGCCTACGTGGGCCCCAACCACCTGGAGCAGCTCGCGGCGGCCTGGGAGGGCCTTCCCACGATCCAGCGGTTCTACGGCGACTCGACGTGGGGCCGGCCCATGAACGCCTTCGCCGTGTTCCTGTTGAGCATCCTGAACTGGTTCTACAGCATCATTCCCAATTACGGCGTCGCCATCATTCTGCTGACGGTGCTGGTCCGCGTGGCGGTGTTCCCGCTGACGATCAAGCAGATCAAGAGCATGAAGAAGATGCAGCTCCTGGCCCCGGAGATGGAGGCGCTCAAGGAGAAGTACGGGAACGATCAGCAGGAACTCAGCCGGAAAATGATGGAACTGTACCGGGAGCGCGGGGTGAACCCCATGGGGGGCTGCCTGCCGCTGGTGGTGCAGATGCCGGTGTTTTTCGCGCTGTACAAGATGCTGTCGACGGCCTTCGAGCTGCGGGGGGCCGACTTCATGCTGTGGATCAACGATCTCTCCCGGGCGGACCACCTGTTCCACATGCCCTGGATGCGCTCCGTGCCGCTCCTGGGCTATTACCTCGAGTGGTTCAACCTGCTGCCGATCCTCATGGTGGGGGTGATGGTGCTCAACACCAAGCTGATGCCCATGGGCGGGGCGGCCATGCAGAACCCCCAGCAGAAGATGGTGATGACCCTGATGCCCATCCTGTTCGGCGTGTTCATGTACACCCTGCCGTCGGGTCTGTGTCTGTACATCCTGACGAGCACGCTGCTGGGCATCGGGCAGCAGGTGATCACGCAGCGCATCAAGATCGACGTGGAGGCCGAAGCCAAGAAGAAGCCCATGCGCAAACGGCGCAGCTTCTACACCGCCGCCAAGGCGCGGCAGCGGCGCCGGGCGCTCGAAGCCCGGCAAGATGCCAAGACGGGGACGAAACGCAACGATTCGGCGCGGGCGGGAGGCACGGTGCCCGGCGCGAAAGACCCCCGCAAACGGCGAGAAGACAGCCAAAGGAGGCACCAAGCATGAGACGAGTTGAAGCGAGCGGCAAGACCCGCAAGGAAGCCGTCGAGGCGGCGCTGGAGCAGCTCCGCGCCGAACTCCACGAAGTCAAGGTGGAAGTGCTCGACGAAGGCAGCCGCGGGTTTCTGGGCCTGGGCGCGCGGGACGTCCGCGTCCGGGTGACGCTCGACACCGGCGAAGACATGGAAGACATTCCGGTAGAGGTCGACGCCGCGACCGAGAATCGGGCCGCCGACGCCGCCGCGCTCCTGCGCGAAATGGTCGAGCGCATGAACATCCAGTGCACCGTGCGCCACGAGTTCGGCGAGGGAGGCACCATCCGGCTCTGCATCGATTCTCCCGATTCCGCCATCCTCATCGGGCGCAAGGGCAAGACCCTCGCGGCCCTTCAATACCTCATCAATCGCATGATCAGCACCGGAGACGACTCCGACAAGGCCGATCGGATCCTGGTGGACATCGAGGGATACCTCGATCGCCGGCGGGACAGC
>CAYVOE010000721.1:0-1967 GCA_964452795.1 uncultured Nitrospiraceae bacterium | reverse complement strand
GCCGTTCCGGCATCGCACCAGGGCGGACGGTGAATCTCGAGGGAGTGCGGCGATACATCCTGATAGAATGTCCCGTGGTGCCCGCCAACGGCCCCTGCTACCAGCCGAGCGGGAAACGGACACCAGCCCCACCGCCTCTCCAGCCAGCTCTCTACAAAGGCCCCTGTCGCCTGCCCGTGTCCTCGCTTGTCGATGGCTTCTCGCGGCGGAAGATCCAGGGGAATCTGTTTGAGACGGCTCCGCTGCACGGGATCTTTGGTTTGAAAATGCCGGTTGGCCTTGCCGATGTCGTGCGCCGCTGCCAGGAACACCACCGCTCTTTCGACGAGCGAAGAGTCCATGGGTAACTGGAGTGCCGGTCGGCGCGACTCCAGAGGCAGACGTGCCCACAGCGCCTCGGCGGTTGCCGCAACATCCAGGAGGTGATACGGAAGCGCGTGCCACCGATTGCCGGATCCCGTTTTCGCCCACAAGTGCCAGTACAGACACATGTTTCCCGTTCCTATGCCCCGATGGGACCGGCACGCAAACCCGATGCGACCGGTCTGTTGCCCCTGCCGGAGCCCCGCCGGCCACTCCGTCACTTCGTCCGCCGCACGGTGAACAACCGGTGGGGCGTCGCCCAGGACGCCGTGTTCTTCCTTCGGTATCGAACCGTGCGAAGGATATGCCGCGCCCACACCGAAGCGGGAAGTGTTGATTCGGTCATCGGCTATCCGGGAAGAAGGCCTCTTCGCGGCGATTGGTCACGCGACGCCCGGCCTTTCTCGCCGCATCGTGGGATCCATCGTTTTTGAAGCGGCCCCACATTCCGTACCCGTCCTTGCAAGGGCTAATCTAGCACTGTACGTGGGGCAACGCAAACGCGCATCCTGCGACCCCTGCGTACCCCGTGTCCGGTGTACACCTTCTCGTGGCTGCGCCTTGAAGATGTTTCCACTCCGGCAGCCTCCTCCCAGACCTCATGATATCCCTATGGTCCCGTCGACCTGTGACAGACCCTGCGAGACTTCTTACAGAATTCTGTGAAAAGTTACGACGCCGGCTCCGAGCGGGCGACCTCGTTCCTGTCGGTGAGTCCGGAGCGAAAAGGCAGGTAGACGGACATCGGGTCCGGTTCGGTATGCTGGTCTTGTCTAGTAGCCGCAACGAACCGGGAGGCCCGATGCCCTACACCCGTTTTCCTCCCTGTGAACGGGGGCGTATCCACGCGTTGTATGAGGAAGGCAAATCCATGCGGGCCATCGTGGCGGCTCTGGGCTGGCATTGCACCCCTATCGCCCGGGAGCGGGCCCGCAACGGCCACGAGGGGCTATACGAGGCCGAGCAGGCCAAGCTGCGCTACCGGGCGCGTGCGAGTCGTCAGGTGGATTGTACGTGCGTCTTCTCGCACGCCCACGGGTCGTAGGTCCACGATTCGAGGTCGTCCAGGCTGCCCTCGGCCACACGATGCAGCGGCCACGTCGCCCGCACAATGTGGTTGCACCCGGGATCGATGCGACAGACCTCTGTGAGCACGTCGGCCTCCTGAGGCCGTTCCCGCAACAGGTTCGACGCCCAACGAGTCAGGCCGGACCGGTGCGCGGCGAGGTCCGGCACGCGCAATAGCCAAGACACCGCGCCCGGCCCAATCAGGTTCTGCCACTTGCGGGCCGTGGCGAAGCGCGTGAAGATGAACAGGAAGGCCGCCGGCACGTACTGTCCCGTTTCACGCAGGATGCGTTCGGCCTCGTCTTCGGCGCGTTGACGGTCGGCGAGGGTCAGCCCCAGGCGTTCCGGTTCGTGCCAGGCCACCTGCACGTGGTGCTCATCGGGGCCGAGGAGGACGACGCGTCCGTCCCGCCCGATGAAGTAACCGGGCACCTCTTTCGCGTGTGTCTTCGGTTGATCTGTCACGATGTACGGGCTCGTTGCCTTGGAGACGGGTGGAACGTCTGCGGCGGTTTCAGCCACTCCGATGCTCGGAG
>CAYVOE010000720.1:0-1969 GCA_964452795.1 uncultured Nitrospiraceae bacterium | reverse complement strand
CAACCGCATCTGCAACGAAGTGAAGCACATCAACCGCGTCCTCTACGACGTCACCAGCAAACCCCCCGGCACCATCGAGTGGGAGTAAGGGCCGAAGGCCCCGAAATCAAGGGAGAGCCCTCCGCAGCCGGAGGGGGATGGCTTAGTCTTCCGAGGCGGGGTGGACGTTCTGCGGCTGGGGCGCCAGGGCCCGGACAAACCGGATCAACGTGGCCGTCACGTCGTCGAGCCGTTCCAGGATGAAATCGTCGACGATCTCGTGGCCGTGGAAGGCGACTTCCGTCGCGAAGACGAACCGCGGCAGGATGATGCACCGAAAATCCAGCATGAGGCTGTTGGCGAAGGCCATGACCGACATGTAGCTGGTCCGTCCGCCCGCGGCGCACAGAAACCCCACAATCTTGTCGGTCCAGGCCGATCCCGTGACCTCGAGCAGGTTCTTGGCCACGGAATTGACGTCGTAGTTGTAGATCGGCGTCGCGACGAGGATGCCGTCGGCCTCCTGAATCCGCCGGCTCATATCGAGCACGGCCGGATCGTCGTAGATCGAGTCGCCGTCGCAATACGGCAGGGGGACATCGCGCATGTCCACCAGGTCCACCTCGACGCCTGCCTGTGCCAGCCGGGTCCGGGCCGCCTGCGCCAGGATGTGGCTGCGGCTGTGCGGATTCAGGCTGCAACTGATAATTAGAAAGCTCATGCCGTGAAACCCTTTGCAGAGACACTATACAATAGAGGGTGTTGAACGGAAAGCACCCGCCGGAAGGCGCGGCCCGCGTCGGCGGCCGCCGTAGGGTGGGTGAACATGCGGCACCCGGCCCTTTATGCCCGGACCGGGCGGCAGGTGCCCCGGAGTATGGTCTTGTCCGACGGCAACAACGTCCCGCCGGCGCGGGACGACGAATCGTCCTACGAGCTTCGTTGCGCGGGACTGCCCTACCTGCGCGACGAGCCGCTGGACCCCTCCGCACGGCAGTGCCTGGTCCGCCGCGGGCGTCGGCAGTACATGCTCGCCTTTCTCTACGCCCTGACGCTTCCGGTGCTCTTCCTTCCCGAGGTGGCGGCGCTCGTCGTGCGGGGCGACCGGGAAGGCATGGGGTGGACGGCCTTCCTTACCGTCTACTTCCTGTTCTGGTCGCTGGCGGTCCTCCCCGTGCTGCTCGTGCTGGTGCCCAACGCCCTCCGGCGGGGCCGGATCCTGCGTCGGGGAGGCCGGGCCGGATACGTGCGCCGCTTCGCCGGTACGGTCAACTGGAACGACAGCACCGACCTCGATCTGGCGCGTCTGGTGCGGGCCGGCCTGGTCCAGCCGGGCATCGACGAAGCCACCGTGGACCTCCACCCCCGCGACGACTTCGTCTACGCCGTCGACGGCGTCGTCCTCTCGCGGTGGATCCCCATCGAGGCGACCCTGACCGCGTCCCGACCCGAGGCCCCCCTCGAGCTCGACGTGCCGGCATCCTGGATGCCGGAGGGCGCGCGCGTTCCCATGGAACGGCGGCGCCTGACCTCGGCCGAGAAGGACGAAATCCAGGGGTACGCCCGGGTGCTGAAACGGGCCACGCGTCTGATCCTGATGACCCTCCTGCTGCTGCCCCTGCTGGCCGTAGGCGCCACGGCGCTCGAACGGTTCGGCATCGACCCGCGCCTCGCCGTCGCCGCCATGGCCATCGCCGGCGGCCTCATCGCCCTACGCCACATCCTGCGCATCCGGCGCCAGTTCCGCCTCTTTGCGCAGGACGTCGACCTCGGCTGGGTCATCATCGTCCGCCCCCGCGACACCGCCCGCCGCGCCCCAACCCCCGGCAACGCCGACGCGATCGACTCCCTCCGCGTCGTCACCACCGAGTTCCTCCCCGTCTCCGGCGCCGTGTGGACCGTCGACGGCCGCCCCGCCGGCTGGCGTCGCTCCCGCAGCGAAGAAGCCCGCGCCTGAGCCCCCCGCCCCGCCGAGACCGCCCCGCCACCG
>CAYVOE010000719.1:0-1999 GCA_964452795.1 uncultured Nitrospiraceae bacterium | reverse complement strand
CTGGTCGACAAGGCCAAGCGCGCCATCGAGCTCGGGGCCAACGGACTCCTTGTGGCGTACTCGGCCGGGTTGCCGGCCCTGCGCCGGCTCACCCGCGACCCCGACATCAACGTGCCGGTCATGCTCCACGCCTCGCACATGATCGCCATGATGAAGCAGATCGCGTGGCCCGTGATGGCCAAGCTCTGCCGGTTGTGCGGCGCCGACTGCATGCTTACGCCCACCGTGTGGTCGTCGATTCCCATGGTCTCGATGGAAGAGGGCATCCGCACGTCCTTCACCCAGGCCGCGCCGTGGCACCACATCAAGCGCACCTTCCCCATGCCCTGCGCGGGGGTCTACCCCGGCTTGGCGCCGGTCATCGTCGGCGAATACGGCACGGACATCATCATCCCGGCCGGCGGCGGCATGCTGGGCCATCCCGACGGCTACACGGCAGGCGCCCGAGCCTGGCAGCAGGCCATCGCGGGCGCGCTGTCGGAGGACGATTTTCTCGACTTCGCCCGGCGCCCCGAGAACCTCGAGCTGCGACGGGCCATCGAGAAGTGGGGATACATGGAGCGGCCCAAGTCGCCGTGGTTGCGCGTGGCGCCCCGGTTCCACCCCAGGAAGATGGTCTTCGCGGCGGAAGACGAAGCGGAGAAGGCCCTGTGGTAATGACGCCGGTTCGGGTGACCTTGCCCGACTTGGGCACGACGGCGGACTGCGTCGTGGTCGAGAAGTGGCGCGTGAAGGTCGGCGACCGCATTCGCCGAGGCGACATCCTCGCCGACATCCAGACCGACAAGGCCACGTCCGAGTTGGAATCGGTGGCCGAAGGCGTGGTTCTGGAACTCCTGATAGCCGAAGGCGAGAGCGGGAAGGTGGGCGACGCGCTCCTGCTCGTGGGGCCTGTGGAAGAGCGGACTCCGGTCGAAGACGCTGCCCCACCTCCGGTCCCGGAGGAAGAGGTCGGAGACGTGTTCCCGATCGTCGCCTCGGAAGCACGGGACTCGCTCGATGAGCCCTTCGAAGTATCAACGGACGCCCGCGAAGACGACCCCGGGTTTCTCCGAGAGTTGTACCGGAAAATGGCCCTCATCCGCGCATTCGAGGAACGGGTCAAGTTCCTCTTCCTCGAAGGCAGGATGCCCGGCACCATCCACCAGTGCCAGGGACAGGAGGCCGTGGCGGTGGGCCTGTGCGCGGCCCTGGACGCCGGCGACGTGATCGCGAGCACCCACCGGCCCCACGGCCACGCCCTCGCCAAAGGCATCGGGGTGGAACCGCTGCTTCACGAGCTCTTCGGAAAGCCGACGGGCTGCTGCCGCGGCAAGGGAGGTTCGATGCACGTGGGCGACCTCGCCAAAGGCATGATCCCGGCCATCGCCATCGTGGGCGGCAACGTGCCCCTGGCCACGGGGGCCGCCCTGGCCTTCCGAATGCGCGGGGAGCCGCGGGTGGCCGTGTGCTTCCTCGGCGACGGCGCCGTGAACGAAGGAGCCTTCCACGAGGCCGTCAACATGGGCGCCCTGTGGAAGCTTCCGGTGGTCTACGTGGTCGAGAACAACCTCTACGCCGCGTCGACCCCCGTGCGCGATTCCACGGCCCTGGACAGGGTGTCCGAACGCGCCCGCGGCTACGGCATTCCGGGCGTCACCATCGACGGGAACGACGTCCTCGCCGTCTACCGCACGGCCCGGGCGGCCGTCGCCCGCGCCCGCGCCGGCAGGGGACCGACCCTCGTCGACGCCGTCACCTACCGCATCACGGGCCATTCCCGGCGCGATCCCTGCAACTACCAGCCCGAGGAGGAGCGCCGCCGCGCCCTTGCCCGCGAGCCCGTTGGGCGCTTCGCCGCGGTATTGCGGTCCCGAGGCGCGGCGACTTCGGAGGATCTGGCTCGGATCCGCGCGGAGATCGACCACGAGATCGAGGCGGCCGTGGTCTCGGCCCTGAATGCTCCGGACCCGGCGCCCGAGGACGGGGGCGAGGTGTCGGTGGCGCTCGCTGCCGAGGA
>CAYVOE010000718.1:0-2008 GCA_964452795.1 uncultured Nitrospiraceae bacterium | reverse complement strand
GGCAATCTTTACCTATGGGATGGCTGGGACTTCGCGCACATGGATCACCGGCTCAGGTGAGATTGCCGCGTCGCTCCTGCCTGGGTACTCATCGAGGGCATGGGTACAACCAACGGCTGTTTCTTCGATGGCCTGTACCCCCACAGGAGTCCGCTCCTCGCAATGACGGTTGGGGGGCACGCCCACAGCATCGTCCGGCGCAGTCTTCGTAGTCCTACGACGGGGAGGGGCACGGCTCATGGGACCGTTGTGTGCAGCAATCCCTCCCGGACGGGGCGGCGGGTGCGAAACGGCGGTCTTGATGTATCGGAACCCTTACCCTACAGTATCGCCACGAATGCCGCCGGGACCCGCGCGACGCCATCGGTTCCGGCGACCGACGCGGGGTAGAAGGGAGACAATGTCCGAGGGGTTGCCTGCTTTCCTGCCGCCGGTGCTCACGGCGCTGGCGTTGTGCGTTGATCTGGTCGCGGCGTGTCACGCCGTCATCTACAAGCGCGACAACCGCGCCGCCATCGCCTGGGTCGGCTTCATCTGGTTCGTGCCCATCGTCGGGGGGCTGCTCTACCTGTGGCTGGGGGTCAACCGCATCCGCCGCCGCGCCACCGCCCTGCGCCATCCCCGGCATCCGCTGCTTCCCCGGGCCATCGATTACTGCGTGGAACCGGACGCCGAGGCCGTCCGCGCCGTGGCGCCCCATTTGCCCCACTTGGCCCGGCTGGTCGAGGACCTCACGGGAAATCCCCTCCTTTCGGGCAACCGCATCCGGCCGCTGGGACCCGCGGAGGCCTACGATCGCATGTGGGAGGCCATCGACGCCGCCGAACGGTCCGTATCCCTGACCACCTACATCTTCGACCGCGACGAGGCGGGCCTGCGGTTCGTCGACGCCCTGGCCCGGGCGGTGGCGCGGGGCGTGGAGGTGCGCGTGCTCGTGGACGACGTGGGGGCCCGGTACAGTTGGCCGTCCGTCCTCCGGCCGTTGCGCCGGGCGGGCGTCACCGCGGCCACCTTCATGCCCCGGTACATACCATGGGCCGTTCCCTACGCCAACCTGCGCAGCCACCGCAAGATCCTGGTGGTGGACGGCCGGGTCGGGTTCACCGGCGGCATGAACATCCGCGCCGGACACGCCGCGGACCCTTCCGCCGGCCATTCGATCGAGGACCTCCATTTCGAGGTGCGGGGTCCCGTGGTGGCCCAGCTCCAGCACGCCTTCATCGAGGACTGGGCCTTTACCACGGCGGAGGAGCTCCAAGGACCCGATTGGCTGCCCATCCCGGAACCCGCCGGTCCCACCCTGGCGCGGGGCATCCCGGACGGTCCCGACGAGGACCTGGGCAATCTCCGTACGACGGTCCTGGGCGCCCTGGCCTGCGCCCAGTCGTCGGTCCACGTGGTGACGCCCTATTTCCTGCCCGACGCGGGCTTGATCACCGCGTTGAACCTCGCCGCCATGCGCGGGGTCGAGGTCAACATCCTCCTTCCGCGGGTGAACAATCTGCGCTTCGTCCAGTGG
Source organism: uncultured Nitrospiraceae bacterium (assembly GCA_964452795.1). GTDB lineage: Bacteria > Hydrogenedentota > Hydrogenedentia > Hydrogenedentales > SLHB01 > CAYVOE01. Next base: position 489 of record CAYVOE010000718.1, on the reverse strand, counting down.
GCGTCGACGGCGATCCTGTGGCAGGTGCTCGAGCGGGGCTGCCGCGTATGGCTGACGCCTCCGCCCTTCGACCACACCAAGCTGATGCTGGTGGACGGCGCCTGGACCCTCCTGGGGTCGTCGAACTGGGACCCCCGCAGCATGCGCCTCAACTTCGAGTTCAACCTCGAATGCTACGACCGAGACCTGACGGCCGCCCTCACGGCCGACGTCGAAGCCAAGCGTGCCCAGTCCCTCCCCGTGACCCTCGAAGACGTGGACGGACGGAGCCTCCCCCGGCGCCTGCGCGACGGTTTTGCCCGCCTCCTGAGCCCGTACCTCTGACAGGACCTGCCGGAGCAGGCGCAGTTTCCAGCGGATTTTCTTCGGAGGGGATACATACGGAGCGCATCGCGTCTACCAACGGCGGGCCTCTTCCGAGAACGCCGTCGGCCAGCGGAAATTCCCCGAAGGGGATACATAGGTTAGCCCAGGGTCAGCGAGCGTAAG
>CAYVOE010000717.1:0-2010 GCA_964452795.1 uncultured Nitrospiraceae bacterium | reverse complement strand
TATCCCCGGCTTCCGGCCTGCTGGGCGATGCCGTGAAGGATCGCTCCCACGGTCGAATGGGAGCCCTGCGGGTCCCACGCGGGGGGGATGACACCGATGCGCCGTTCGCCGCGGCCGTTGTTGCGGGTCGCCGACGTGGGGGCGCTATTGGGTTCCTTCCGAGGCCCCACATACGTTCCCGAGCCGCGCTTCTGAACCACCCAGCCGTCCGCCGAGAGCATCACCACGGCTCGGTAAACCTCGCTGCGGCCCAAGCCCGAGTAGGACGCAAAGTCCCGGAGCGTCGGAAGGCGTTCGCCCGGCTCGAAGGGACCTTCCTCGAGGATGGTCCGGATGCCGCGCGCCAACTCTTCCGCCGAGCTACATTGCGCCAGGTCGGTCCATTGCATCGTGGAGCCTCTCGATCGTCGATTAAAGATGTGAAAAACCGTGCCCGTTTCGGTTGGGAGCCGGCCCGCGTCGGCGTCCCTCGCCTCGGAGGAGAGGCGTTCATCGGGCTACGCGATTGTACAACTGCGGGCGGTTATTGTCAAACAATCACTTGAATCCGTCGGCCTTCGAAGGTCGCACCCGAGGTGCTGCGCCCGATCGTTGGCGGGGCTTTGAGTGAGACGACCCCGCTTTAAAGTGCCCGTAACACCGTCGTTGAGACGCCACACCTAACCATAGGAGATTGCGCCGTGATGAAATCCGTATCCCGTCGATCGTTCCTTCAATCCACCGCGGCCGGGGCGGGCGTGCTTGCCTTCGCCGATCCGCCGATTCAAGGGTTCGACGACACCGGCAGCCAGGCCGCGGCCGAGAGACCCTGGGAGCCCGTTTCGGACCGCAAGATCCGGTTTGGTCTTGTGGGCTATGGATTGTCCAAGTTCTCCACGGCATTCAGCCTGCAGGATCATCCCAATGTCGAGGTGGTGGCGGTAAGCGACCTGATTCCCGAGCGGTGCGCGGAACTGGCCAAGGCGGCGCGGTGCGAGAAGACCTATCCCTCCCTCGAGGAACTGGTGAAAGACGACAGCATCGAGGCCGTGTTTGTCGCCACCGACGCCCCCAGCCATGCCCGCCACTGCATCGAGGTGCTCAAGCACGGCAAACACGTCGCCACCGCCGTGCCGGTCTCGTACGGATCGGTGGAAGACGCGGAAAGGCTTTATGAGGCGGTGAAGGCCGCCACGGGCCTCAACTTCATGATGTTCGAGACCAGCGTGTTCCACGAGGATTGCTACGCCGCCCGCGAGATTTACAACGCCGGCGGCTTCGGCAAGCTGGTCTATTCCGAGGGCGAGTACTACCACTACATGCAGCAGCCTCTCCCGTCGTACAAGGGATGGCGCAACGGGGCCGCGCCCCTGTGGTATCCCACCCACGCCACGGCGTACTACGTGGGCGTCACCGGGGGCCACTTCACCGAGGTCTCGTGCATGGGTATGCACAGCCACCTCGACTACCTCCAGCCGGAGGTCAACCCCTTCAACAACACCTTCGGCACCGAGATCGCCCTGTTCCGCACCGGCGAGGGCGGCATGGCCCGCATGACCGTCAGCAAGGACACGCCCGGATTCGGCGCCGAAGCCGGCCGGATCCGCGGGCAGAAAGGGTCCATGTATCGCGGGAAGTACGACGGCATCGCCGACATCTCGAATCTGGACCTGATGAAGCCGGCCCTGCCGCCCACGGTGAAGCCAGGCGGCCACGGCGGTTCCCACGGCTACCTGGGCCACGAGTTCGTCATGTCCATTCTCGAGGAGCGCAAACCCCTTGTGGACATTGCCTGGGCCATGAACATGACCGTGCCGGGCATCATCGCCCACGAATCCGCCCTCAAGGACGGCGAACTCATGAAAGTGCCGCACTACACGTTCTAGCCGCTTCGATTTACGAGGAAATCGGGTTTCAAGCCCCGATTGAAAGGCCACACGCCGCGGACCTCTCCCCTGGGTGAGGTCCGCGGCTCTTGTCATCGTTCCGCGCCCGGGGCGAGAGCGGCGCCGGGCGCGCTTTCATACCATC
>CAYVOE010000716.1:0-2019 GCA_964452795.1 uncultured Nitrospiraceae bacterium | reverse complement strand
GCTCGCTTACGCTCGCTGACCCTGGGCTAACTCATGTATCCCCTTCGGGGAATTTCCAGGGACCGAGGCTATACCCGCGACAGTCGGGTCGTTGGTCGGGTGGACGTGCTGCGCTCATGCCCCCTTCCGGGAAGACAAGGGTCCGGGGCGGTTGGGTGGGGCGCGGTGACCCGCCTCGCAGGCGCGGGCGCGAATATGACGGGGGCGGGCGGGGTTTCTACTATGAGCGATGTAGATCCGCGCGTCGGGCCGTTGGGGCCGCGCGCGAACGAAGGAGCCCATAATGAAGCGAATGCGGTACCTGTTGTGGCTGGCGCTGCCCCTGGCGGTGTTCCTCATGCTTCCGTCCCCGAATGCGGACGGAAAGGCCCTGGAAACCACGCCGCCGGCGCCGGAACTCAAGGTAACGGAATGGGTTAAGGGCGATCCAGTCCGTCTCGACAAGGACAAGGGCGACAAGATATACGTCGTGGAATTCTGGGCCACGTGGTGCCCGCCTTGCCGGGCGAGCATCCCCCACCTGACCGACATTCAGCGGGAATACAAGGATAAAGGGGTGGTGGTGATCGGCATTTCCGACGAAGACGCCGAGACGGTGAAGCCCTTTGTCGAGAAAATGGGCGACAAGATGAACTACACGGTGGCCATCGACCCGACCCGGGAGACCCACAAGGCGTTCAATAAGATCGATCCCATACCCGGCATTCCCTCGGCCTACGTCATAAACAAGCAGGGGAATGTGGTCTGGCACGGTCATCCGATGGGCAAGCTCGAGGAGGTCCTGGACGAATTGACCGGTGCCGCGGAACCCGCCGACAAGGCGCCGAAGTCCGAGGACGACACCACGGCCTGACGCCCCCCGCCGTTCCCGAATGGAACAACGAATGCCATCCCCCGCTTCCCTCGTCCCGAGGGGAGCGGGGGATGCCCTTTCAGGGACGTTGCCCGACGGCGCGCGCCTCCGACAGCAGGGCATTCAACCGGCGAAGCCGGTCGGGCCCGAGGGGGCCGAGCACCCGGGCGTGAAACGCGTCGAGGTGCGTATCGAGGGTGGCGAGCAGTTCTTTCCCGGCGTCGCTGATGAAGGAAATGACCTTGCGCCGGTCCCGGTCGTCCCGCGTCCGCCGGATGAGGCCGCGCGATTCGAGCCGGTCGAGGAGGCGGGTCACGTCGGGGACGGCGGTGACCATGCGGGCGCTGATGTCGCTGCAGGCAAGCCCGGCATTGCCTGCTCCGCGCAAGATTCGGAGGACGTTGTACTGGGCGGGCGAAAGGTCGGCGCCTTTGAGGTCCTGGCTCAGACCGTAGAGGAGGATGTCGGCGGTGCGCTGGAGGTTGAGGAAGACTTCCTCTTCGAGTGACCGGAAGGGTCGCGTCATGTGGATCTCGTCCTCGAGGCGCTTCGATCCCATGTCCCTACGGTAGTATTCCGGGAAAAGGTTGTCAACCTCGGCGAACCCTAGCCGCCCCGAGCGTGGTGGGCGAACACCTGGAACAAGACCACGCTGGCGGCCACGGCGGCGTTGAGGCTCTCAACCCCGCCGGCGAGGGGGATACGCACCTTGGCGTCGCAGGCCTTGGCGACCCCCGGCCGCATCCCCGAAGTCTCGTTCCCCACCACCAGGGCCACCCGTTCCGGCCAGTCCACCTGAAACACGTCCTGTTCACCCCGAGCGTCCAGGCCGTAGACCCAAAACCCGGCCTCCCGCAGCCGTCGAAGGGTCTGGGGCAGGTTTCCGCAGGCCACGAGGGGCACGCGGGACACCGTGCCCGCACTGGCCCGTACCCCCGTGTCATTGACGAGGGCGCCGCCTCGGGCCGGCGCCAACACCGCCCGGGCCCCGGCGCCCGCGGCCGAGCGGATCATCATGCCCAGGTTGCGCGGATGCTGGATCTGATCCAGCACCAGAATCTGGCATTGCGGCGGCGCCTCCGCCAGAACTTCCTCGAGGGCGGCATACTCCAGGGGGCTTACGGTTGCCGCCACACCCTGATGGTCGCGGGTACCGGTCAACTCGT
>CAYVOE010000715.1:0-2022 GCA_964452795.1 uncultured Nitrospiraceae bacterium | reverse complement strand
CCCTATGCCCCGCCTATGCCCTTTGGCGGCCCGCCTCCGCCACGATTTGCCGCTGCTATACTACAAAACCGCCGCGCAGTACTCAATTCCGCGAGGGGGCAAAGGCGCGCCCCGCCTCACCCCGACTGGAGCAGGCGCCGCTGGCGCTCGAGGAAGCCGTGCACGAAGGGCGTGGCGGGGGAGTGGAGGATTTCCTCGGGGGTGCCGATTTGCTGGCATTCGCCGTCTTTGAGCACGGCGATGCGGTGGGCGAGCTCGAGGGCTTCTTCCTGGTCGTGGGTGACGTAGACGGCGGTGATGCCGAGGCGCCGCTGCAGGGCGGCGAGCTGTTCCCGCGTGGCGTAGCGGAGCTCGGCGTCGAGGTTGCTCAGGGGCTCGTCGAGGAGCAGCACCTTGGGCTGCACGGCCAGGGCCCGGGCCAGGGCCACGCGCTGCTGCTGTCCGCCGCTGAGGTCGGTGACGGGCCGGCGCTCGAGCCCTTCGAGCTGGACGAGTTGCAGCGCCTCCCGCACCCGTTCCGTCACCTGGTCGCGCGGCATCTTGCGCGCCCGCAGCCCGAAGGCGACGTTGCCGAACACGTCCATGTGCGGAAAGAGGGCGTAGCTCTGAAACACCATGGCGGCGTTGCGCTTTTCCGGCGGCGCGTCGGTGAGGTCCCGTCCGTCGAAGAGCACCCGGCCCGCGTCCGGCGTCTCGAGTCCGGCGATGATCCGCAGGGTGGTGGTCTTGCCGCAGCCGCTCGGCCCCAGCAGCGCGAAGAACTCGCCCTCGCCGATCTCGCAGGAGAACCCGCGGATGCCGCCGCCCCCTTCGGCGTAGACCTTGGTGATGCCTTCCAGCCGGACGCTGCTCATTGGACGCCCCGGACTTCCCGTTCCCACCGGGCCATCCAGTCCGACTCCTTCTCGGCGAAGGCGTCCCAGTCGATGCCCATGGGCTCGAGCTCCTGCTCCACCATCCACTGCGGCAGCGTGCTCGGGTCGAGGTCCGTCCGGGCGGGCATCTTGGCGTACTGCTCCGCCTGGAAGGCCAGCATTTCCGGCGTGTTCACGAACTCGTAGAACTTCCGCCCCCATTCCGCGTTGGGCGACCCTTTAACCAGGGCGATGCCTTCCGTGATCACCGGACTCTGCGGCGGCACGTGATAGTCGAAGGGATACCCGTTGATCTGCCGCTGCAGCACCACGTCCGGCATCAGCCACACCGAGATCCGCTCCGGATTCCGCTTGATGTGGTCGAACAGCAGTTGAGGGTTTTCCGTATACGAATCCACCGACGCGTCGAACCGCTTCAGCCAGTCGAACCCCGCGTCCTCGTCCGGCGCCCGCAGGATCATGGCCCCGATAAAGGTCCGCATCGTCCCCGAAGGCAGGGGCCGGCGCAGGGCGATCTTGCCTTTCCACTCCGGCTTCAGCAGGTCGTCCCAAGTCTGCGGCACCTGGTCGCGGCGGTAGTGCCGCGTGTTGAAGAGGATGGCCAGGGGCGACCGAAACACGCCGTACCACCGATCCTCGCCGTCCTTGTACTCGTCGGGGATGGCCTCGGCCCATTCCGGACGATACGCCTCGAGGAGCCCTTCCTCCGCCGCCTGCATGAACATGCTCGACGGCCCGCCCCACCACACGTCCGCCTGGGGCCGCTGCCGCTCCGCGCTGATCCGGTTGTACACGTCCTGCGAGCCGAGATCGAAGGCCTTCACGTCCACCTCCGGATAAGCCTCCTCAAACCGCCGCTCGAATTCCTTCAGCATCTCGGGACCGTGGGGGCTGTATACGACCACCGACTCCTTCTGCGAACACGCCGCCAACAGCAGCAGGAGCCCCGTCCACCACATCGATTTCCCCGTCATGCCCCTTCTCCCGCCGCCGCCCGCAGCGCCTCGAGGTCCGGCGCGATCCGGGCCGGCTCCGCCACCCGTCCGCGCAGGGCGTCCAGGTCCTTCACGCCGCTCCCCGTCACCACGCAGGCCACCCGCCCGCGCCGTGCCTCGTCGGGCAGCCGGCGCACCGCCGCGACGACCAC
>CAYVOE010000714.1:0-2028 GCA_964452795.1 uncultured Nitrospiraceae bacterium | reverse complement strand
GGTAGTTGAAGCCCGTCCCCGCCGTGTTGCCGCCGGCGTAGGCGTCGAACATGGTGAAGATGCTGCTCTGGGCCTTGGCCCCGGCCGCGGGGTTGTTGATGTCGGTGATGAAGAACCGCTCGATCCCTTCCTTGGTCCGCATGATCGTCGTGAAGGGGAAGGGCTGGTTGTTGTCGTCCCGATAGCCCCAGGCATAACCCCAACTGCTGCCGGCAATGAGGGGGATGTCCCGCTCACGGTTGGCGACGATGACGGGATAGGAAGCCAGGGCCCAGCCCATGGAATTGCTCCACTCCGACGGCCCGTTGACGGCCTGTACTTCCGCCGGGGTGATCACGTTGACGCCCCCTTCCCAGAAGTTCATCCCAAGCCACGGCGCGCGGTTCACGAACTGGAGGATCAGGATGGTCAATTGCTGCGTCGTCGTGACCGAGTAGGGCAGATACACATACGAGTACGGATGAGATACGAGGTACTGGCGCACGACTTCGGCAACCTTCACCCCGGGCATTCCCGACACTTCCGTGCCGTTGTCCCGGATGCGGGCGATGGCGTCGTTGATGTTGTCCACGCCCATGCCGTTGGGCATGTTGTCCGCGTCGCCCTCGCTGCTGGTCCGCGAGTCCGAGGGACAAACGGCAATCTGTCCGTCCGTCAGGTACTCCGGGTACAACACCGTGCCGTCCGGGCCGCACAACTCCGTGAGGTTGCCGATATGCCATTTGGTGGACGGGGGGAACTTGCCTTTGTTTTCCCCGGCGAACATCTTGAAGACGATACCCCACTGCTTGAGATTGTTCTGACACGAAGCGCGGTTGGCCGCCTCTCGGGCGCGGGCCAGGGCCGGCAGCAGGATCGCCGCCAGAATTCCTATGATGGCGATCACCACCAATAGTTCGATGAGGGTAAATCCCCGGTGATTCCCCGATCGCTTGTTCATGGCCATACTCTCCTTGTTTCAGTCCGGTTGACAACGGGGCCGCCACACGTTCGGATAAGGAAAGCGCTTACTTCGGCTCCACTATACACCTTCCCCGCCCTCGTGTCCAGCCCCTTCCTGCGCCTTCGGAGGAGCACGGGAGGAGGGCGTTCCGGGCCGAAATCCGGGCGGAATCGGATTCCCGGACCGCCCCGCCCTGGTTTTATGGCATTGAAGAGGGCGACACGAGCGGAAACCGCGTCTCCGAGCGGACCGAAGAAGCCGGGGAAGAGAAACCGATTACCTGCGGTTGCAACTCCCGGAAACGTTCCCATGGCGAGGAATCCGGCAACTGAATTGGTCGCGATGCGACCGCTCCGCTCCGGCGCAAGCGGTCTTGTAATGACATTCCCGTTTCTTTCCGTCCGCGAATCCCTGCTCTTGACATGAAAGTAAGCGTTTTCCTAAGATGGCGGGCGAGGATGAACCGATGGACCGACGCAAGGATTGCGCCGGCCGAGCCGGGAGGGCCGGAGCATCGTGCGGTTGCTGCGGGGGAGGAGGCTGGCGATGAAGAGAATCTGGAGGTGTCTGGCCGCAGTTCCCTGGGCATTGATGCCGCTGGGCTGCGGGGGCGGATCGGAAGTCGAGATTGAAGGTCCCCCGATGTCTCAGGAGGAGCGGCAGTCGCGCGACATGATCGGCCAGTTGATGGAGCAGCGCAACCAGGCGAATCCTTATGCCAACGGGCGGCGAGCTCCTGAGCCCTGACTCCCGGGGGCTGGAGGCGGACAACAGACGTCGCTCCAAACCGGGGAAAGCCGCGCAGAACCGGTTATGAATCACCTGCCGAAGCCGCAGGGGGGAGGCGTTCGCATTCTTCGAGGGTCATGGCGCCGTAGGTTTGTTGGAGGCGATGGGGGGCGTCGATCTGGGCGGCGGTGATCCAGGGGAGCCATACGCGGGGACCGTGGCCGCGGAGGATCTCCATGCCGATGCCTTCGGTCTGGAGTCCGGGGTGCCCGTAACCTTTCGAACCGTCCGTGTCGAGCATCTGCTTGGTGTTGTGCAGAATCAGGTTAGCGTAGTCGAAGTAGTGGCGGTCGCCA
>CAYVOE010000713.1:0-2060 GCA_964452795.1 uncultured Nitrospiraceae bacterium | reverse complement strand
CGCGACCCGGGATCGCACGGAGGAGTTCGGGTCCGAGTTTGAACGATCACACGGATAGGGGGCTCGACTCCGAGGACGATCCTGCGTAGATTGGTGGATGGCCGTCGGACCGATTCCTCGAGAAGAGATGCCGGCGCCGCGGGTTCCGATTGACCCGAAAGCGCCTGAAGACGGGAGTTTTCGCATGACGACGATGAGTTCCGCCCGGGAGCAATTCGAGACCGAAGGGTATGTGGTGTTTCGGGACGTGCTGGACGCCGACCTGGTGGCGGAGGCCAACGCCCACGTGGATTGGCTCATGCGGAAGCACCCGGACACGCGCCCCGAGCTGCTGGGCCACACCCTGGTAAAGGATGATCCCTTCTGGGTCCGCCTCGTGAGCGACGACCGGCTCCTGGACATCGCCCAACAGTTCATCGGGCCGGACATCGCCCTCTTCGCTTCCCACTACATCTGCAAGCCGCCCCACGACGGTCAGCCGGTGCTGTGGCACCAGGACGGGAGCTACTGGCCCCTCGACCCCATGGAAGTGGTGACCCTGTGGCTGGCGGTGACGGAATCGACTCCGGAGAACGGCTGCCTGCGGGTCATCCCGCGGACCCAGTCCATGGACCTGCAGGCGATGAAGGACCGTCCCGAGCGGCCCAACGTGCTGGGTTCGGGCATGGACGAGTCGCTGGTGGACGAGTCGCAGGCGGTGGACCTGATCCTCGAGCCGGGCGACGTGTCGGTGCACCATCCGAACATCGTGCACGGATCGAACGCCAACGAGTCGCCCAAATGGCGGCGCGGACTCACCATACGCTACATCCCCACATCGACCCGCATCGTGACGGAGGGGGGGTGGCCGAGCGCTTTTCTGCTGCGGGGACAGGCGGTGCCGGGCATCAACACCTACCAGGAGCGGCCGAAGTTCGACCCGGCGCAACACATGCCCTTCCGCGGATCCGAGGCCTTCCGCTGAGCACGGGGGACTTCCCGAGGTTTGAGGCCGTTCAGGAACGTTGGTGTGCCAAGGGGAGGGGCCGGAGGTCCGACCCGTCCGCCGGCACGAGATAAGGATAAGGCGATGAACAAGCGGCAGTTCGGGAGCCTGGCCTTCGCCCTGGCGCTGGCGCTGGGCGGATGCGGCGGCGGCAGCCGGGAGATCGTGGTCGAGCAGGAAGAGATGTCTCCGGAAGAGCAGCAGGCCCGGGAAGCCATCCGTCAGAGCATCCAGGAGATGCAGCAGGACAATCTGGCGATCGGACAACAGGCCGCGCCGCCTCAGGCCGGACCCTGATTCGTCCGAAAGGCCCGGGCTCCGTCGTTTCCGGGCGGCCGATTCCCGGCTTTGCCCGAAGACCGTTCCGGCGGTTCCCTGGAGGGGGAAACGGGTTTCGCCGCCGCGCCGGCCGGCCCGATGCGGTAGGAACGTCCGGCCCGCGAGACCCCGCCTTTATACTTTTCGCATTGAGATCCGTCTGAGATTGCGTCCGCCCCGGCGGAATGCGTCGCAATCGAGTACTGCCATGAAAAACGCGGAGGGGTCGGCAGGGGGCCGGCGCCTCTTCGAACCGAAATGCTCGTTCCGGTACAGGGAGAGGAGTCGCACATGGAGAACCAGGTAGTCATCATTACGGGCGGAGCCCAGGGAATCGGCTTTGGGATCGGAGAATGTTTCGCGGCCAAGGGCGCGACGCTGGTCATCGCCGACATGAACGTGGAGGCCGCGCGGAAGGCCGCCGAAGCCCTCAACGCCCAGGGCGCGGTGGATTCGATCGGTCTGGAATGCGACGTCACCAACCGCGGCCAGGTTGCGGCCATGGTCGACGAGGTGGTGAAGCGGTTCGGCCGGATCGACGTCCTGGTCAACAACGCCGGCATCTGCCCCTTCATCGACGTCATGGACATGGAACCGGAGATGTTCCTCAAGACGGTCGACGTCAACCTCATCGGGGCCTATCACTGCACGCACCTGGCGGCGCAGAAGATGATCGACGGCGGCCGCGGCGGGCGCATCATCTTCATCACCTCCCTGGCCGAGAGCCGCACCGGCCCGGCCCAGGTCGACTACGGGG
>CAYVOE010000712.1:0-2064 GCA_964452795.1 uncultured Nitrospiraceae bacterium | reverse complement strand
ATGAACGGCGTCACCGGCCGCATGGGAACCCATCAGCACCTGGTCCGGTCGATCCTGGCCATCCGCCAACAGGGAGGCATTCGGGTCTCGGACGACGAAGTCATCATCCCCGAGCCGTTGCTGGTGGGCCGGAACGAGACCAAGCTCAAGGCCCTTTCCGAGGCGCACGGCGGACTGCCGTACCGGGTCGGCCTCGACGAAGCTCTTGAAGACACGCAATACCCCATCTATTTCGACGCCCAGACCACGCTCCTGCGGTACGAGGCGGTGAAGGAGGCCATCTCGGCCGGAAAGCACATCTACTGCGAGAAGCCCGTGGCCATGACCAGCGCCGAGGGCATGGACCTGTACCGGCGCGCCGTGGACGCGGGGATCAAGCACGGCGTGGTGCAGGACAAATTGTGGCTCCCGGGCCTGCGCAAGCTGAAATACCTCATCGACACGGGGTTCTTCGGCGAGATCCTCAGCGTCCGGGGCGAGTTCGGCTACTGGGTGTTCACGGGAGAGCATCAGCCCGCCCAGCGTCCGTCGTGGAACTACAAGAAGTCGGAAGGCGGCGGCATCATCCTCGACATGTTCGCCCACTGGCGCTATGTCATCGACAACCTCTTCGGCAACATCACGTCGCTCACCGCCCACGGCGCCAACCACATCAAGCGGCGCTGGGACGAGCGCGGCCGCGCCTACGACGCCGACACCGAGGACGGGGCCTACGCCACCTTCCTCACCGACCGAGGGGTGGTGTGCCAGTTCAACTCGTCGTGGTGCGTGCGCGTCCGTCGCGACGACCTGCTGACCCTGCAGGTGGACGGCACCCGGGGCTCGGCCGTGGCCGGTCTGCGCCACTGCGTGGTCCAGAGCGACGCCGCCACGCCCAAGCCGGTGTGGAATCCCGACGTCGACAGCCCCCTGGACTACGGGGCCGGCTGGACGCCCGTGCCCACCAACCAGGTCTACGACAATGCCTTCAAGGCCCAGTGGGAGCTGTTCCTGCGGCACGTGGCGTTGAACGAGCCCTTCCGGTGGGACCTCAAGGAAGGCGCCAAGGGCGTGCAACTCGCGGAACTCGGTTACGAGTCCTGGGAGAAGCGCTGCTGGCTCGACGTGCCGGAGCTGTAGGCGGCCCGGCTCAGGACGGGCCGAACACGGCTTCGATAACGGCCACCTCGCCCGCGGGCACGCGGACGTGGAGCGCGTCGGTGCGGGAGTTCCACAGGGAATCGCCCATGCGATTGACGAAGCGCAGGGGCGTGCGTCCGCGGAACCGGATCCGGCATTCCTCGACGGTGTTGTCGATGGACGCGGGCAGGGTAGGCACTTTGCGCACGCCCTTGTTGTTGATCAGCCCGATGAGCCACCCCTGTCGGGTCCGGTTGATCAGGACCTCGACGTCGCCTTCCCACCAGACGGGCATGAAGGGCGTCGTCAGGGCGCGGAGCATCACGGGCACCAGGGGCAGCATATTGTCGTTTTCGTCGGCCCAGTGGTGGGTGGCGGACAGGATGACGAGCCCGCGGCCCTCGCGCCGCCACACCATCAGGGGGGAGCCGTCGTCGGCGTGGGCGAGCACCTCGGAGCCCCGCGAGACCCACATGGGCTGATAGCGGAAGGGGGCGCCGATGGGCGGAACGATGCTGATGGCGGTCTGGATCTGGACCCCGTAGGAATAGCGGTCCCTCAGGCGCGCCCCGAGGAAATTCGTCGGGAACGGTTCGGCGGAGGCGCTGTCGAGGACCAGCACCCCTCCTTCTCGGACGTAGCGCATGAAGGTACGGACCTGATCGGAGGAAGGCCGGAAGCGCCCCAGGGGCCAGACGACGGCGTAGTTTCGGAGCACCTCGAGGGGGGCGTCGTCGGTGATGACGTCAAAGATGTCGCCGTAGGGCCCGTTGCAGAGGTAGCCCCGCTCGAAGTCGAGGCGGCCTCCGTAGGGGTAGACGTGGGCGAAGAGGGACTCGAGCGCGCGCTCGGGCCGTTCCTTGGGCCAGAGGCCGAAGCGATCTTCCCGGGGCCGCCATCCGTGGTCCGAGTCCATGAGGAAGGCGACGGGGGCGTAGGGGACGC
>CAYVOE010000711.1:0-2075 GCA_964452795.1 uncultured Nitrospiraceae bacterium | reverse complement strand
TGGTGATCGCCATCATCGGCATCCTGGCGGCCATACTGCTGCCGGCCCTGGCCCGGGCGCGAGAGGCGGCCAACCGCGCTTCCTGCCAGAACAATCTCAAGCAGTGGGGCGTCGTCTTCAAGATGTTCGCGGGCGAGAACAAGGGTCAGTTCCCGCCCAACACCTCCATCATGTACCCGCTCCTGGCACCGGGGGTCTATCCCGGGGTCGAAATGGGCGTCGAGAGCCGCGTCCTGTATCCGGAGTACTGGACCGACCCGAACCTGGCCATCTGTCCGTCCGACCCGCGCGGCGACGGCAACTTGCACGGGATCGAAGACGATTTCGCCGACCAGGTGCGCCGGGCGGGACAAGCCGTCGCCGCGGCGCCCAACGCCTCGGCCCGCTGGCAGGCCCAGAGTTGCCAGGCCATGCTCCTCTCCAACCCCATTTCCTACATCTACATGGGGTGGAAGGTGGACAGCCTCGGCCAACTGGTGGATTTCCTGTCGGCCCTGGGCGATCATAAGGCCGACGCCCTGCACTACGCGATGACCAACAACACCGGCCCGCTCTGGGGCTTCCCGACCGAAGTCTGCAAGATGACCAACTCCAACGGCGTCTGGCGCGACATGGAGCTGGGAACCTTCTTCGGAAAAGAGGATCTCCATCCGCTCGAGCCCAACAGCAACCCCTGGATTTCGAGTGTGGACTGGCGCCTGTGGCTTCGAAACTACTACGACGAGAACGGACAGCGGCTGCCGAACGTCTACATGCGCCTGAAGGAAGGCATCGAACGCTTCACGATCACCGACATCAATAATCCCGCCGCGGGCGCGAAGGCGCAGAGCGAAGTGGTGGTGATGTACGACTCGTGGCAGGGCGCCTCCGCGGATTCCTGGCAAGAGAAGGGGCAGAACCTCATCGTCCGGTTTAATCATCTGCCCGGCGGGTCGAACGTCCTCTTCATGGACGGTCACGTGCGCTTCCAGAAGTTCTCGGAAAACCGCTGGCCCCTCGGTGCGGGTTCGAGAGGGGGAAATCTCGACGACCTCTCGTACATCGCGGCGGGAATCAGCACCGCCATGGGCGGTTGGGGCTGACGCCGCGACGCGGCTGCCTCCAATTACTCCAGCCGTCGCGCGGCCCGTTGACAGCTTTGGAAACCCGGCGTGGATCGGGGGACCGATCCACGCCGTGAACTACCGGTTCCTGGTGAAGCTATAGTGGCACAACGGGGAGAACGACGATGAAACAGTTGCGCTGCAAAAAGGAAAGAGGCTTTACCCTGATTGAATTGCTCGTAGTCATCGCCATCATCGCTATCCTGGCGGCGATCCTGCTCCCGGCCCTGGCAAGGGCACGGGAAGCCGCCAACCGCGCCTCGTGCCAGAACAACCTCAAGCAGTGGGGCATCATCAACAAGATGTTCGCCGGCGAGGACAAGAAGGGATTGTTCCCCGGCGGCCCGGAGATCTGGGCGGACGGATGGCCGGATTGGAAAGGCATCAACAGCAAGGAGCTGTTCCCGGACTACTGGACCGATCCCGGCGTCATGATCTGCCCGTCGGACCCCCGCACGGGTTGGGAGAACGCCTACTGGACGCCCTCGTTCCCCTATGTGGATGAGGACGTCGCCGCGCAGATCGCCCGCGTCGGCGCGTTCCAGAGCAACGATCCCCTGCTGCAGAAGGCCAAGGACTGGTGCATTCACGGCATCCTGTCGTTCCCGCTGTCCTACGTGTACAACCCCTACGCGACCATGACGGCTTCGCAGTGGACCGATTGCCACACGTACATCCGCCAGCGCGGCTGGGAAATGGCCGCGGACACGCGGCGTCAGTGCGTATTCCAGGCAGAGACCACCGCGGTCGGATGTCCGACGTCGTGGTATGGCATCTGCACGTTCGCCGAGGATCTGGCCCAGGTGGACATCGACGGGAACAACCCGTACAGCTACCGCCACGCCGGCATGACCGACGACGACGGCCAGCCGCTTCCCGCCACGTATCACCGATTGCGGGAAGGGATCGAGCGGTTTTTCATCACCGACATCAACAACCCGGCGGCCGGCGCCAAGGCCCAGAGCATGCTTC
>CAYVOE010000710.1:0-2076 GCA_964452795.1 uncultured Nitrospiraceae bacterium | reverse complement strand
TTCTCCGCCATCTCGCGCCAATTCGGATCGGCGACGCCTCGGCGCACCGCCTCGGTAAGGAGGTAGAGCGAGGCCTGCTGCTGGAGCGCGTCGGCCTTGCGCCGGTCCACGTAGCCCCCGTGGGTCTCGTTCCAGGCCAGATCCTCGGCGACGCACTGGGCCGTGGCCCGCAGGATCTCCTTCGCCTGCCGTTCCGCCCGGGCGTCGCCCGTCCAGTCGGCATGGAACAGCGCCATGGCCGCCGCATTCGCGTTCGGGTAGTTGGCGTAGAGATGGGTGCCCTCCGGCGGCGTGCCCGGCGTGAGGATGGTGCCGTCCCAGCCGAGGAAGGCCGTGTACTTCGCCGCGCCCGGGCCGTACGCGATGCGGTCGTCGTACAGGGTGTACCCCGCGGCGTTCTCCTGTGCCTTCGGAAGAATCCGGTAGAGCCAATCCGCGACGCGCTCCGACTCTTCCATATGTCCCGTGTACAGCAGGGCCAGTTGGTCGAAGACGAGGTCGTATTCGGGCCAGACGCAGCCGCCCCACAGGGCCGGGTTGGTCCCGTAGGCCCCCGGCGGGATGTCGGAATTGCCGTGAAAGACGCCGTGGTAGTACAGAGACCGGACGTACCACCGGGACAGTTCCGGATCGGGCAGGAGCACCCGCGACCGATCCCAGAACTCCCGCCACCAGGCCTCCGTCTCGGCCCGCAGCGCTTCGTATCCCCGGGCCCGCGCCGCCTCGGCCGCCTGCCAGGCCCGTTCCTCCGGATCGGGGCCGGCATACGACGAACCGGGGGCGATGTAGAACGTCGCCGGCGCCGTCACGGCTATGAAAGCCCCGGTCCCGTCGAGCCGCACGTCGCCGCCTTCCGCCGCCACCGCCAGGGTAGCCGTGCACGATCGCGGCCGGGTCGACGACAGAAGCAGCCCGTCCGGACGGGCCTCGCTCCGGCTCGTCCATCCCACCCGATCGGCCACTTTGAACTGGAACGGAGGCGTTTTTTCGGGATCGTCGAGCAGCCGCACCACGAGGACGCCCTCGGGCGTGACGAACAACTCGCGGCGGGACGGAAAGACACGTCCCTCCGCCGCCAGGGTCAGGTCCACCGTGGCCAGGCCGCGGGCGATGTCGATGCGCTGCCGGAAGGCGTCCTCCGGTGCATCCTCGGGCTCGAAGGCGATGCGCGCCTCCAGGGCCAGCCGGGTCACGTCCCGTTGCCCCGCCCGGTGGAAGCGGATGCGGTAGTCTCCGGGTACGGCTCGCCCGTCCCGGTACGCGGTGTGGACCGTCCCGCTCCAGGTGCTGGCCACGTCGCGCCACATGCCCAGGCCTCCGCCGGATCCGTCCGCCCGCAAGGCGAAAAGGTAATGTCCCGGCGGAAGGGGTTTATCGAGGCGCCAATCTAATGTAACGTCGCCCTCGACCGAACCTTCGGCCCAGGCCTTCGACGCCACGGGCTCCCCGGCGAGGGTTCTTACCGCATCGCCGTTCCACCGAAACAGTTCCGTGCGGAACGGGGGAGAGGGGCTGTCGAAGGTCTGCACGTCGAACTCGATACCGGTGACGGGCGACTCGGATGCGAAGTCCTGGGCCTGGGAACCCGTCTCGGACAGCGCCTCGACCTCGCTGTTGCCCCGGCCGCTGAAGCACTGGCCCGCGCCGCCCCGAGCGTTTCGTGTCGCCGGGGCCCCGTTCCAATACACACGGCCTTCCGGGATCGCCTGTCCGCGCAGGGCGAAGGGGCCCACCGCGGTCGAACCGGGCTCGTTGATCACGAGCAGGTACTCTCCCGGCGCCTGGGGCTCGTCGAGCTTCCACGTCAACCCGTGCTCGGCCACCGCCTCCCGGTTCCGCGCCGAGGCCACGGGCTTCGACGCCACGGTCGCGGCGTAATCGCCCCGCCAACGGTACAGGCGCAACGACACCGTCCCGGCCGCCGCGTCGTCGCCGCACCCCATCCGCACGTCGATGCGGTTGAACCCGTGGGCGGCCTGGAACCGCGGGCCCACCGAATCGTCCCGATCGCGCAGGAGAAACGCGCCCACGCCTTCCGCCTCCCGCGGATAGAGCGGAGTGGACTGCCAGTCGTCG
>CAYVOE010000709.1:0-2093 GCA_964452795.1 uncultured Nitrospiraceae bacterium | reverse complement strand
ACTGAAGCGGAAGAGACGATCCCGCCGCATCTACAAGGACCGCGGCCCGGATCGAAGACAAGTAGGTTTCACTCATATTGCGCCTCCTTTCCGAGATTGAGGGCTTCAGACACAACAACCCGTCCATATACCTCCGCCGTATGCATACCGTCGCGGTTCGAGGAAAAAAGAGCGGCTCGCGCCGGTCCGTGTAGTTCCGTCGGCGAGCCGCTCATTCCCGAATGCCTTAATGGTGCGAGAAGCACCGCTCCAGGGTGAAGACCATGGTGGTCCCGGCGCGGTTGCAGGCTTCGATGACGTCGTAGTCGCTCACGCTGCCGCCGGGCTGCGCGAAGGCCGTGACGCCGGCGTCCGCGGCGGCCTCGATGCTGTCGGGGAAGGGGAAGAATCCGTCGGACGAGAGCACCGAGCCTTCGAGGCTCTCGGTGCCGCGGTACTTGGTGCGAGCCTTGTCGATGGCCTGGCGCACCGCGCCGACCCGGTCCTGTTCGCCCGTGCCCACGGCGAGGGTCTGGCCGTTGCGCGCGATGACCACGCCGTTGGATCGAACGTGGACGTTGACGTACCACGCGAAGAGGAGGTCGTCGAGCTCGCGCACGGTGGGCTTGCGGGCGATCTCGATACGGCCCTTGGTCTTGTGTTCGGCATAGGCCGGCACGAGGTCGTCGGGTCCCTTGACGCGGGAC
Organism: uncultured Nitrospiraceae bacterium; assembly: GCA_964452795.1. Taxonomy (GTDB): domain Bacteria; phylum Hydrogenedentota; class Hydrogenedentia; order Hydrogenedentales; family SLHB01; genus CAYVOE01. The sequence goes on along the minus strand of CAYVOE010000709.1, from coordinate 1,407 downwards.
AGGTAGGGCGTGGCCAGGACAACGCTCCCGTCGTCGAACACCTTGATCTCGAGTGTGCCCGTCCCGTCGTCGACGAAGCGCGGCAGGTTCGAGTAGTCCGGCAGCTTGACGATCCGGATGTCCCTGTTGCGCTTGAAACGGTCGAAGTCGCGGAAGACCGCGAGGGCGTCTTCGTCGAAGTGCGGCGCGGCCACGCCTTCCACGATGGTCTCCATGATGCTTTCGGCGGTGTCGGCGTCCACGGTCGTGTTGAAGGCCACCACGCTTCCGAAGGCGGCCTGGGCGTCGGCGTCGCGGGCGCGCTCGTAGACCCGGCGCAGGGGCATGCCGTCCACTTCGATGGCCACGCCGCTGGGGTTGCAGTGCTTCATGACGGCGCAGGCCGGGCGCGACAGGTATTTCAATATGCCGACGGCGTGGTGCATGTCTTCGATGTTGGTCTGGGACAGCCCGCTCTTGCCCGTCTTGAGGATCTCGTGGGCGCCCAGCACCAGGCCCCGGCCGTCTTCGGGTCGGTAGAACGCCGCGGGCTGATGGGGGTTGGTGCCGTAGCGCAGGTCTTCGACCTTGACGTAGTTGCGGCCGAGGAGGGCGAAAGAGTCCGGAAAATCGCCCACGGTGCGGGTGCGGTACATGCGTTTGAGGTCTTTGTCTGTCATGGAGCGGCCCTTCGATTGACGGTGTCCCCTGAAGACAGACGCTCCCGGGCGGCTGCTTCAGTGCCCAGGCGATCGGCAGGTTCGGATCGGCCGCTTCCCCGTGGTCGATTCCACGCGCGCTCGCCAGTCACGGCCGTAGTGGCGGATCCTACCGGGACCGCGACCTGGATTCAAACCGATGGAATGGATCGGTGCGGGAGAAGCGTTGCTAACCCGGAACACAACCGCGAGGTTCAACCATGCCCGATCTTTTGCTGGCTCAAACCCAAGCCGCCCGCGCCCGGTTCTTCGAGTGCGAGGGCGCTCGTATTGAACGCCTGGCGCGCGAGGGCCAGGCCCCGCAGACCCTCTTCATCGGCTGCAGCGATTCCCGCGTCATGGCGGAGGCCCTCATCGGGGCCGGGCCCGGCGACCTCTTTGTGGTACGCGTCGTGGCCAACGTGGTGCCGCCCCACGGCAGCGAACAGCACGGCGTGGGCGCGGCCATCGAGTTTGCCGTCGACGCGCTGCAGGTGAAGCACATCGTCGTCTGCGGCCATACGGAGTGCGGCGGCATCCGCGCCCTCGACACCCCGCCCGATCCCGAACGGCGGCCCAATCTCGCCCGATGGCTTCACCACGCCCGGCCGGCTTTGGACCGCGTATCCGACGAGCCCCGCGATCCGGCCGCGCGCCACCTCGCCCTGGTCGAGGCCAACGTGCTCGTCCAGCTGGATCACCTGCGCACCTATCCCGCCATCCGGAGCGG
>CAYVOE010000708.1:0-2100 GCA_964452795.1 uncultured Nitrospiraceae bacterium | reverse complement strand
TCTCATTTCCTCACCTCGTCAGGAAATCCGGCAGGGCCGGGATTTCGCCCGTGAGCATTCTCCCGAGGAGGCGGGCCTGCACCTCGAAGGTGCGGCGGTAGGAGATGCGGTAGTCGAACACGGGGTGGGTGATGAGGTCGTCCATGCGTTTCTCGTAGGCCAGGATGAAGCGGCGGCGGGCGTCGTCCTTGAGCGCGACGGCCCCGCCGCGACGCAGGAAGTCCTTGGGCGCCACGACGCCGTTGTTGACGGCCCACAGCACGACCGAATCGGCCACGAGGGGCCGGAAGGGCTCCATCATGTCGAGGGCGAGGGCGGGCCGGCCGTAGCGCGGCTGGTGGTAGAAGCCGAGGAAGGGGTCGAGCCCGACCGCGGCGAGGGTGATGGTCCAGTCCTTGGTCAGGAGGGCGTAGGCGAAGGACAGCAGGGCGTTGACGGGGTCGCGCGGGGGCCGGCGGTTGCGGTGCTCGAAGGCGAAGTCGAGCCCGTCGCCGTTCTCGGGGGGCGCGGCTCCTTTGAGCAGCGCGCCGAAATGGGTGAAGTAGGTCTTGGCCGCCATGCCCTCGATGCCCAGCAGCGACTCGAGCGAGGCGGCCTCGGCGGCGTTCTCGGCATGCTGCTTCAGGCTCGCGAGGGCGTCGCCGGGCGGGTCCGGGTGGTTGCGCCGGAGCAGGGTGCGCCCGTTGAGGATCTTCACGCGCACGAGGTCGCGCGCCAGTTCGAGGCAGCGGGCCGGGTCGCCCGCCGCGCCGTACTGGGCCTGGCGCAGGCCCACGTTTTTGTGGCCGAGGCCCCGGGTGAGGCCGTAGAACCAGCCGCCGAACGAGAAGAACAGCACCGGGATCCCCCGGCCGAGGCAGGCCTGCAGCGCCGGCGTGGTGACCTGCGCCCCGCCGAACACGCACACCTGCGAGGTCTCGATGAGCCGCGCCTCCTGCAGCGTTTCGCCGCGGACCCCGACGGTGAGGCGGTCGTGCTTCTTTCCCACAACGGCCCCGTGCCGCTGCACGTAGAGCGGGAGGGCGTCGTCGCGGGCCGGCGTGAGCCGCCGCACGCGCCCTTCCTCCGCGGGCACCTCGCCCGCGAGCAGCGCGTTCGTCTCGTCCGGCAGACAGATCCCCGCCAGCGAGCACCGCAGGCATTTCGGGCTGCCGTCGAGCGGCGGCGGCTTCACGCCCGCGGCCACCATGTCGCGCATGCGGTCCAGCAGCTCGAGGGTGCGGGCCACCAACGCCTCGTCGAAGGGCACCCGCACCCGCCGGCGCGACCGGGCGAAGTAGAGCTCGCCCTCCTCGCACACGTAGCCGTTCTCCCGCAGGATCAGCCCCTGCGCGCACACCTGCACGCGCTCCGGCTCGTAGGCCCCCTCCGGCACGTCCGGCGCGGCCCCGCGCTTCACGTCCACCGGCGTGACCCGCCCGCCCTGCTCCTCGACCATGTCGATCCGCGCGATCATCCCCAGGTCCGGCGCCGACATCAGGACGGACCGCGCCTGCGCCGGCACCTCCTCCTCGGCCGAGTCCGCCTCGCCCGCCGCCGGCCCGGCGCCGTCCGCCGCCGCCGCCTCGCCGTCCGACGGCCCCGGCTCCCGCAGCGTTCCCTGTTCCCGGTCCACCCGCCGGTGCTGATACGTCCCCTCGACCGTATCCGCGCTGTCCGCGAACTCCCCCTCGACCCACTCGATCCAACACAACCGCGGACAATACGCAAACTCATTGAGCATCCGCACGGGGATAAGATCGGGGATGGCGTGGTCGGGGTTGGGGATCATGGATCATTTTCCGTTACAAAGAGGCCCAAACCGAAGTGGCTCGCGTAGCCCAGTGTGATCGGTCCGTGCACGGGCTCTGCGAACGTTAACCGAAGTACGTAACCGATGTCCTGGGGCGGCGGCGCACCGCCGGACCGCACGCGGACATAGTGTCGAAGCCGGCGCGACTCTTCCGTTTGACAGGAGACGACGCTGACCGTTGCCTGGGGAAGGCCGCGAGACGCGAGTTCGGCTTTGACCTGCGACGCCAGGTCGTTTCGCCTGCCTGCTTTCTTCAGGAATCGCGGGGGTACGAAAGGAGTGAGGCTTCTCCACGTATGCGCCCCACC